>NZ_JANSHH010000029.1:3989-23799 GCF_047461515.1 Synechococcus sp. W70.1 | reverse complement strand
GTGCGAAGATGGACAACCTAACCTTAATCCAACCGTTAAGTTCTGTCAACTCTCCTGAAAGAAGCCATGTCGCTTGCCCGCTGGATTCTAGGGATCCACACCACCACGCCCCTTTTGGGCCTAGCCCTACTGCCGCTGGAAGGAAAGGAGAGGGAAGGCCGTAGCCAAAGTTGGTGGCTAGATCGCCAGATGGCAGCGCGGCTGCACCCGTGCCTAAAGGAGTTCTTGGCTGGCCAAGACTGGTCCCAGGTGGCGGGGATCGCTGTCGCCGTCGGGCCAGGGAGTTTTACCGGTAGCCGTTTGGGGGTGAGCGTGGCGCGGCTGGTGGGGCAGCAGCTGGGCATTCCCGTGTTTGGCTACTCGTCCTTGGCTGTTATTGCCCGCCAGGTGTGGCAGGAGCAGGGATCCCCACTCCAGCCCCTGAGGGTGGCGGTGCATATGGATGCCAAGCGGGGGGAGCGGTATGGCGGCGTGTACCGGGTAGGCCCAGACCAGGTAGTGGCTGAAGTGGCCGATCAACTCTGGGAGGCGGTGGCTTGGCAGGCCCTTCTCCGCCAGTGGCCGCAGGCGCTAGCGGTCGATGCCGCCGATTGGGTAGAGCCGGTGCCTGTGCTGGCGCTGGCAGAGCTTGCCCGTGCTGACTTTCTTGCAGGCCTGCGCCCTCCCTGGCAGGAGGTGTTGCCTAAGTACGGACGGCAGCCGCCCATTGATCTCAGCGGGGTGAATCGGAGTACCCCCCAGGCGCGGTAAGATTGGGAAGGCTAGGCAACAGACCCCGTGCTGACATGATCTCAAGCAACGACTTGCGCCCCGGCGTCTCTGTAGAGATTGATGGCGCTCCCTACAAAGTCATCGAGTTTCTCCACGTCAAGCCAGGCAAAGGGGCGGCCTTTGTGCGCACCAAGCTCAAAAACATGCAGACCGGCAACGTTGTCGAGAAAACCTTCCGCGCCGGCGAAATGCTGCCTGCTGCCACCATCGAAAAGGTGAACATGCAGTATCTCTATGCGGAAGGAGATAACCTCGTGTTCATGGACATGGAGACCTACGAGCAGGCTGTGCTCAGTACCGCCCAGGTGGGCTCTGCCGTGAAGTACCTGAAGGAAAATATGGAAGTGTCTGTTTTGCGCTGGAAGGGGCAGGTGATCGACGTGGAGCTGCCCACCAGTGTCGTCCTGGAAGTGGTGGAGACGGACCCGGGCGTAAGGGGAGACACAGCTACAGGGGGGACTAAGCCTGCCAAGCTAGAAACCGGCGCCGAGATCCAGGTGCCTCTGTTTATCAAAGTGGGAGAGCGGGTTCGAGTCGATACTCGCACGGACACCTACCTAGGCCGCGAGTGATGGCTCTTCCCCGTCGCTAGGTTGCTGTTGTGGACAGGTGACTTCCCTTGGATGTCATTAATTGGCAGGAAATTCGCCTTCTGCTGGCCGCTCTGCAAGAGAGCGATGTTAGCGAGTTAACTCTAGAGTGCAAGGATTTCCGCCTTACTCTGCGCAAAGGAATCCCTGCTGCTCAGCTTTCCACCACTGCTCCCTCCCTTACTGCTTCGCCCCCTTCTGCTCCTGCCGAGACTCCTCCTCCTGTGCCTGCCCCCAAATCTCCACCGAGCCACTGGGTGGAGGTAGTGTCACCCATGGTGGGAACCTTCTACAGCGCTCCTGCTCCTGGAGAAGCGGACTTTGTCCAAGTAGGTCAACGGGTAAACAAAGGCCAAACCCTGTGCATTATCGAGGCCATGAAGGTGATGAACGAGATAGAAGCAGAAACAGCAGGTGTGGTAAGGGAGATTTTGGTGAGCAACGGCCAGCCGGTGGAATTTGGCCAAGTTTTAATGCGGCTGGATCCCACCGGCTAACAGCGAAACTGGGGCAGAGATGAGGCTTTTCCCCCCGGAGGGATCCCTTGGTAGCTTTGCCCGGGATTAGGGTACTCTGCCATGCTTCAGCCCACGGCCCCCGAGACAGTTGAGGGGGTAAAGGTTCTGCCCCCCCACCACATTGTCGGCCAGGAGCTGGCGGCGCAGCTGCTCGCGGCGGCCCTAGAGAAAGGGCGGGTGACCTCAAGCTACTGCTTCCTAGGGCCAGAAGGGGTGGGGCGGCGCCTGATGGCCCGCTGGTTTGCTCAAGCTCTCCTGTGCGAGTCCAGCACCAGGATCCCCTGCGGCCAGTGCCTTGGCTGCCATTGGCTGCTGGCGGGCACTCACCCCGATCTCCACTGGGTCAGCCCCACCTATCTCCATCAGGGTCGCCTAATCCCAGCAGATGCCCCCGAGACGCAAGCTCTGCAGCGGCGCTCCCCGCCGCAAATTCGCCTGGAACAGGTGCAGGAAGTGTCGCGCTTCTGTGCCCGTAGGCCAATGCGCGCCCGCCGTTCGCTGGTGGTGCTGGAGGGAGCGGAAACCCTAGCCGAAAGTGCAGCCAATGCCCTGCTGAAAACCCTGGAGGAGCCGGGGCCGGCCCACATCGTTCTCATCGCACCCCAGGCGGCCTCCCTGCTGCCGACGCTGTTGTCCCGCTGCCAGACGGTGCCTTTCCGCCGCCTCAGCTCGGCCGAGATGGAGCAAGTGTTGGCTGCTTTGGGCTGCCCGGAGCTGCCCGGGATCCCTCGCTCAGAGCTCATTGCCCTGGCCCAAGGCAGCCCTGGACGGGCGCTGGCCGCCCATCAGCATCTGCAGAGCCTTCCGCCGTCGCTGCTACAGGATCTAAGGCGCTGGCCCCCCTCGCTGCGAGAGGCGCTGGAGCTGGCTAGGGCAGTAGCTGCTCTCGATTTGCCGGCGCAGCTGTGGCTGATTGACTACTTGCAGCAGCATTTCTGGGCGCAGGGATCCCGCCAGGCCATTTGGCAGTTGGAGCAAATTCGCCGCCAGCTTTTGCACTTTGTGCAGCCGCGCCTTGCTTGGGAGGTCAACCTGGCTAGCCTAAGCCGCAGGGCTGTCGCGAAGGGGGACTAGAAGAAAGCCCTGTGGCAAAGTGAAAAGGAGCGTTCAAGACCTGCCTATGCCTGCCTGGCTTTTGGCTTTCCTTGCGGCCCTTGGAGGCTACTTGCTGGGATCCATCCCCACCGGCTACTGGGTGGGCCGCTGGTGGGGCGGGATCGACCTCCGCCAAGCGGGCTCCGGCTCGACGGGGGCAACCAACGTGTTGCGGACGCTGGGCAAAGGGCCGGCGCTGCTGGTGCTGCTGGTGGATGCCGCCAAGGGGGCTGCAGCGGTTGCGCTGGGATTAGCTCTGGGGTCGCCGTGGTGGGTGGCCGTGGCTGCCCTGGGGGCAGTGGTTGGCCACAGCCGCTCCTGCTGGCTGGGCTTCAAGGGCGGCAAGTCGGTGGCCACTAGCCTAGGGATCCTGTTGGCCATGGCTTGGCCAGTGGCCCTGGCTACCTTTGGCGTCTGGCTGGTGGGGATTGCCCTCACCCGCATCGTCTCCTTCAGCTCCCTGCTGGCAGCGGTGGCGGCTCCGCTGCTGATGTGGGCAACGGCTCAGCCCCTGCCCTATAGGGTGTTTGCCCTGGCGGGCGGGATCTATGTAATCGGCGCCCACCGGCGCAACATCGAGCGCCTGCTGGCCGGCTCAGAGCCGCGCCTTGGCCAAAAATGGGCCCAGTCCCCCTAATGACCTCCTAGAGCCAGATGGAACAGACGACGGTGGTTTTTGTCTACGGCTCCCTGCGGCGGGGCGGCCAGTACCACAGCCTGCTGCAAGGGGCGGAGTTTTTGGGAACAGACAGCCTCAACCACATCGACCTCTACGATCTCGGCCCTTACCCCATGGCGATCCCTGGCCGAAATCGGCTCTACGGCGAGTGCTATCGCATTCCCCTGAGCCTGTTGCCCCGCTTGGACGAGCTGGAAGACCACCCGCGGCTGTACCAGCGGCAGTGGGTGCAACTGGAAAGTGGCACCTCGGCCTGGGTTTACCTGGGCCGGCCCGAGCAGGTGCAGGGGTGCCCCCTCATCCCCAGTGGCTGCTGGCTGCCCCGAGGTTCCTAGAGATCGAAGTGGAGTTTGACACCCCCAACATACTGGGGCAGGAACTCGGCTGGGGGCAAATCCGGATCTCTTGCAGAGGGAGCCGCGGCCTCTACAGGGCTGGCCAGGCGCTCTAGGTAGTAGATGCAATCCCCGCGCCGCCACATGTCGGGCTTGGGCAGGTAAAATAGCCGGCCTACCGGGGATGACCGGGCTCCCTTTTGCCACCAGCTCCCTGCCCGCTGCGGGCGCACCAGTAGCAAAGGCAGGCAGAGATCGGCTTTGATCCGGTAGGCAAACTGATCCCGCAGCCGCTCCAGGGTGGGATCCTCCAACCCTATTTGGGCCGAAAGGGGGTTGAGCAGAGCTAAGCGCGCTGCCGAGCTCGACTCCTGGGCCGAGGCCACGGCAGAGGGGGAGGGCTTCAGGCCCAAATCCGCTAAAGTGGGCAGGGTAATCGAGCGCAGCTCCGCGCGCTTGGCCTCTAGGTAGCCGGCCCAGCGTTGCAGTTGGGCAAAAGAGATCGGCAGGGTGCGGATCCCTTCTAAGATGGGCATCTCGGGCAGCAACACCGTCCAGATGGCAGCGGAAACCGAGAGTTTCACCATCAGCTCGGCAATGGCCCAGTTCATCTGGGGATCCCGCGTCAGGATCAGCAGCGTCTCTGCATGGTCGATATCGGCCTTCAACAGGGCCGACTCGCTCAGCACCACTTCCTGCAGCGATCCCGGCAGCAGCCGGCCAACTTCATCCCCCAGGGCAGAGCCACCCTTGTGGCCGTTGGGCTCGGTTTGGCCAGCGGGCTGGCGCCAACAGGCTGCCGAAGGCAAGGGCAGCACCTCCACGACTTGGTTGAGGGAGCGCAGCAATTCGGCCAAGGGTTCAACCAGCGGGTGATCCCCAAGGATCACGGTGGAACTGCCTTGGTCTAGGCCCAGCCAACGAGCCACCCAGGCGGCAGTTAGCCCCTGCACTGTCACCGTGGCCGAGATGGTTAAAAACACTAGCGCCTTGAGGGCATCTCCCCCAGTGATGCCCCGCTCCTTCAACAAAATGGCAAACAAAGAAGCCACCGAAGCCGCCACAATGCCGCGGGGAGCCAGCCAGGCCACAAACAACTTCTGCCGCCAGTTGAGATCGCTGCCCCAGGTACACAGCCACACGCTTAAGGGGCGGACAACCAGCATCAGGCAGAGCACCGTGGCCAAGGCTCCCCAGCCCAAAGCCAATACCGCCTTTAGGGACAGCGTGGAGGTGAGCAAGATAAACAGCACCGAGATGGCCATTACCACCAACTGGCCGTGAAACTGGCGCACGCTCCGCTCGGCAATGGCTGCCTTCTGCCGCACCACTAGGCCTGCCATCACTACCGCCATCAGCCCTGCCTCTGAGCGCAGCGACTGGGCCAGGGCAAATACCCCTAGCGCCCCCGCCAGCACTACCGAGTTGCGCAGCTCCTCCGTCAAAAATTGCCGCGACCAGAGCAGAAAGGATCCCATCAGCCAGCCCCCCAGTGCCCCCACCGCTGACCCAATGGCCAAGCGGCTAGATAGCTGCTCCAAGGCCATCAAGAAACTGGGGTGACCCGAAAGCACCACCTGCAGCACCACCACTGCCAAGATGGCTCCCACCGGATCGATGAGCACCCCTTCCCCTTCCAAGAGGGTGCTGACGGCGGGATCGACGCGTACCCGCTTGAGGATGGGGTTAACTACAGTTGGCCCCGTCACCACCACCAGGGATCCAAACAGAAAGGCTAGGGGCCAGGGGAACTCTCCCAAATAGTGGGCCGCCAGTGCCCCCCCTCCCAAGGTCAAAAGCGATCCCAGCAATACCAGATTGCGTAGGCTGCCGGAGACCTGGTTGAGGCGCTGTAGCCGCAGGTTCAGCCCTCCCTCGAACAAGATCAGAGCCACTGCTAGCGACACCAGCGCCTCCAGACCGGATCCCATGATCTGGGGGCGAACCCAGCCCAAGCCATCTGGCCCCAGCAGCACCCCAAACAGCAGCAGGAAGACAATGCTGGGCACCTTGACAAAGTTAGCCAGGACTTGAGCTGCGATCCCGGCCACCAAGGCCAGCGTAAACAGGATCGTCAGCTCAAAAGAGCTTTCCATGCCGAGGCTCAACCTCCCTCCGTGAGAACTCTGCCCCAGCAGCTCTCTCCTGTCCAGTAGGGTTGCCCCTCAAAGCTGCCATGAGAGACTAGAAACACCTGCAGAGAACTCCACCCTGGGACAGACAGGAGAAAGCATCCTTTTGCCGAGGGCAGATGCTCCCTGAGCCCAGGGTAGCTCAGGCCGAAGTGAACCCCCCTGGCTAATCCGGCTGCCCCTTTGCAGAAGGGTCGAGTTCGGCTGCTGCCAGCGGCTTAACTCGGCGAATGGGTAAGTTAGCAATGAGGGCCGTTGTGCTCCCCTCCACGGTCAAGTGGAATTGCATCCCCTCCGAGTCCAGCTCCACATAGCGGGAGACCACCCCCAAAATTTCCAGCCGCATCGATTCCAGGGCTGCCGGACTAAGATTGGCGCGGTCGTGGGCCAAGATGAATTTCAGGCGCTGCTTGGCCTGCTCGCGGCTGCCGCCGGGGGAGCGGGGAAAAAGCTGATCCAAAAACTCGAGGAGCATGGGCTTTATTCTAGTCTCGTTGAAAGAGAGCTAAGGGCTGTTGGGCTTCAGAACACCTTTTGGCTTAAAAATCGCCTTGCCTTTTCCCAGAAAGACTCACCCAAGCCGGCCAACTTGGGAAACTCCACCACCTCCCCTTCCAGCCGTCGGGCAATGCGCTGAATGGCCTGGGCAGCCGGAGAAGGACGGGCAGCCAAAACCATGGGTTCTCCCTTGTTGGTGGAGACAATCACCTCTCGGTCTTCCGGAATCATACCCACCAAAGGGATGGCCAGCACCTCCACCACATCTTCCACGGCCATCATCTGGCCAGCGGTTACCATGTCGGGGCGCAGGCGGTTAACAATTAGCTGAATTGAGGAGATCCCCGCCGCTTCCAACAGGCCCACCACCCGGTCTGCATCCCGCACGGCAGCTACTTCGGGCGTAGTCACCAGCAGGGCCTCTGTTGCCCCGGCAATGGCATTGCGAAACCCCTGCTCAATCCCGGCTGGGCAGTCGATCAACACATAGTCGTAGCTACCGGCAAGCTTCTCCATCAACTGCCGCATTTGCTCCGGGTTGACTGCTGTTTTGTTGCGGGTTTGGGCTGCTGGCAACAAGGAGAGATTGGGGGTGCGTTTGTCTTTCACCAACGCTTGTTCAAGGCGACATTCCCCTGCAATGACTTCTAGAGCCGTGTACACTACCCGACTCTCTAGGCCCAGCAGCAGATCCAGGTTGCGCAGGCCAAAGTCGGCATCCACCACCGCTACCGAGCGACCCAAGCGCGCTAAGGCAGTGCCTAAGTTGGCTGTCAGGGTGGTTTTGCCTACTCCTCCCTTCCCAGAGGTTATGACGATAACTCGGCCCATGCTCTTCTCCGCAGAAACTCCTGAAGGCTGGCGATGCAGATGGCACCATCTTGCAAGTAAACCACCTCAGGGGTCTTGCAAGGGGAGCCACTTTCTGGGGGGCGGGCCACCTGGTCGGCGATGCGCAATTGGGTGGGCTCCAACTGCAAGGCCAGGATCACTGCACTTCTATCTCCCTCGGCGCCGGCATGCGCCAACCCTCGCAGCCGTCCCCAAACCCAAATGTCGCCGCCCGCAACGATCTCGCCGCCGGGGTTGAGATCTCCCAAGAGGAAGACAGAGCCACGGTGGCGTACGGACATGCCCGAGCGCACGGTTGAACGCAGGTACAGAGGGGTAGTGTCGGGAGGAGGAGAGGGAACCACCTCCAAAAGGGAGGATTGCTCCACCGAATAGCCCAAGGTTGCCGCGGCAATGGCGGTCGTGCGGGATCGAGTTTGGACGCGCCATAGCTGCAGCCGATGCTGCGCCAACAGGACAGCCAGGGCCTGCAGGGTGGGCAGCTCCAGCTCTCGCTCCTGGCACCACAGGGTTAGAGGAGCCACCCCCGTCCAGTAGGACTTGCGGCTGCGCAACTGCCAAACGAGCTCCTCCCAGACTTCTTCCCAAGCTAGGGTGGTGGGCAGGTGCAGGTGGATCCCTTGGGCATCGGAGCGAAAGTAGACACTCTCTTTGGCTGCCCCTACCCCGATAGAGGAGGCAGGGACCTTGGGAAAGGGTGGCGAGTTTCCCACCAGCGACCCCATTCTGCCTGCCCTCCTTCGCCAAGGAATTAGTCGAAGTAGAAGAGCGTAACCACCTTGTGTTGCTCCTCAGCGTGCCTGCAGGCCTCCAAAAGCGTGACGCTGTCGTGGAAGGCAAAACAGATCAATTGCTGGCACTTGCTGATGATTTCCAGATTGCAGAGGCGACTGGCCTCCGCTAGAGGCAGGTGGTCGTTTTCAGGGTGCTCCACCAGATGCAGCACCTGCTCCAAACTGGCCCGCGACTCTGCCGGCTGCCGCTCTAGGCTTTGGGGCAGGATCACCGTCAAGGATTTAATATCTGCCCGCATTGCTCCACGAATTACAGCCAGGTTGGTACCAATAGCCCCGGACGTGAGGATGCGGTTGCCGGTAAGGGCCAAGGCGTAGCTGAGGGTCTCAATGAGGTACTGGTGGGTAATGGGCACATGGCGAGTGCCCAAGATGGCTATTCGCTTTGGCCCCACTTGCTGAATGGCGGCCAGCTCTTGCAAGAACGTATCGACGCTGGTGGGGAGGTCAATGGATTGGGTCAAGGGGATCCCTCGCTAAACAGGATGGGCCAGATTATGCTAGCAGCCTACACCGTTGCTCTGGGATCTAGCTAGAGGGTTGGGCCATCCCTGCTCAAGTTGCTAGACCTACCAGCGCAGCAGCGCCGCTGCTCCCTGAAACTCGTGGAGCAAGCGCTCTTCAGCTTCGCCGCGAACGAACTCCAGTTTAGCGCCAAAATCGCGGCCTAGCACCCACACCAGATCCCGCAGGGGTGCCGGCTGTGGCTCTGGGCAAAGGAGCTGGGCCATCTCCTGGGTTCCTCCCACAAAGCCGTCTGGGCAGCGCCAGATGGTGGCCTCTAGCCTCCAGGGCAGGACAAGGATTTCCACCCGGCCCAGCTGGAGGGCGTCCAGCACCGCATCCAAGCCCCAAGCGCCGGGCTGCTCTCGAATCCGCTCCAACAAAGCCAGCTCTCCTCGGCGCTCAGCGGCCTCCAGGACGGGTACCACTCGGTCGAGGATGTCTTGCGGCGTCGGTGTGTGAAGGTTGGCGGGGTGCCCCACCCGCGCGACGATGCGGTTGCGTAGGCCGCGGTTGAGATAGCCCTCAAAGTGGGACACCTGCCAGGCTTCGCCCATGAGCACCAGCCGCTCAATGCCCAGGCGATCCACTGCCTTATCCAGGGCGGAGGCCAGGCGGAGGTAAAGCTTGTGCATCCAGAGGCTGACCTTGGCCGCCTCCCGCTCCTTGGGGGAAAGCTTGTCGAAGGTGCCACCGCTGCGGGCGCGACGTTCGGCAACGGCGTTTTCAATGCGGCCGGCCAGCTCCTGCAGTTCCTGCCATTCCTCGGCGCTGATGTTGGCAAAGATTTCCGTGTCCTCTCGCAGTTCTCCCAAAAAGAGCTCGTAGAAGCGCCACCTGCTGCCAGACAGGTGCAACACCCCACCCCGCTCGTATTCATCAAAGGCAAAGAAAAGGGGCGTGAGGTAAGGTTCCCCCCAGCGGGCCTCCACCCGCCCATGGGCCAGATCCACCACCGGCAGCTCCACCTGCAGGTCGACTCGGCGCAGCACTGGCTTGCCAGCGGGATTGCGGCTGGCAAAAAGAACCAGGGTGCGGGCCGAAGGGCGCTCCTGCTCTACTAGAGCAAGGACTTGCTCGCAGAGGGAGTTATCAGGCTTGCTCTCCTCCCTCTCCAGCAGCTCCTTGAGGGTATTCTTGATGCGCCCCACCCAGGCGCGACCCGCATTTTCGGGACGAGCAGGGTTGGTGTCGGCATATATCGAGAGCACGGGCTTGCTGCTGTCGTCAAAGGCAGCTTGCAGATCCTGGATTAGGGTGTTGAGTTCGTCCATGGTCTTGAGAAGGGGCGTCGCTGGGGCTCAAGCCTAGCAAAAATAAGATTAAGGGAAAGCGAGGGATCCGGCCCTAGCTGAAGCCCAGTTGGGCTCGGCTTTGAGGAGAAGCTTCTAGCATAGCCCGCGCCTAGAGCCGAGCGGCTGCGCTGCCCTCCAGATCCACTGGCTCCGATTGGTCTGCCGGCGGCGGAGCCTCCTGTAGCTCAAGGGCCAAGAGAGTTTTCCCATGGAGGCTGCAGCTTCAGGGCGTGGGGCCCTAGCTGCACCGGACGGCTGGAGGGCGGGTTGCTCTACCTCTTGCAGCCAGTTTCTTCTTGGGACAAGCAGTTGGCCTGGTGCGCCCGGGATCCCATTAGTACCCTTTTGCAGCCAAGTTAGGGGTTTGCAAGGCGGCTTCTACCCGCTGCACCTGGGTTTTGAAGCTGCCATCTGGCTCCAGCCATAGCTGTCGCAGGGCTGGGGGGATCACCTCCAGAGCAAACTGGGAGCTCTTGGGGAGAAATTGCACGCAGGTGGAGGGACAGGCAAAGTAATCAACCCCCCGGCGGCGACGGTGCAGCTCCTGATGAACATGGCCAAAAATCACCAGGCGAACGTGGTCGAACTCGTCCAAAACCCCAAACAGCCGCTCCGGCTGCTGCAGCGCACTTTGATCCAGCCAATCGGAGTCTACCGAAAAGGGGGGGTGGTGCAGGGCTAGGAGAACATGGTGGTGGTTGGCCCGGCTGCGCTGTAGCTCTTGTCGGAGCCAAAGTAAGGTGCGGTCGGTCAGGTAGCCGCTGTCCCTGCCTGGCACCAGCGAGTTCAATAAAATAAAGCTCCAGTTCTCGCGACTGAAGCTTTTCTCTGCGTGCAGCCGCCCGCCGTGGAGCTCTAGGTTCATAACATGTAGGCGATCGTGGTTCCCCGCCAGCCAATAGGTGTCGATGGGAAGGGTCTGCAAATAGCTTCTAAGACGGGCATAGGCAGCCGCACTGCCATCTTGGGCAAGATCCCCAGTTAAGAGCAGCACATCCGGCAAGGGATCCAAACTCACAATGGCCTTTTGCACTGCCAGAAAAGAGGCCTCGGTGTCTACCCCCAACAACCGCTGATGGCTCTTGGCAAATAGATGCAGGTCACTGATTTGAACCACGTAAACCGTCATGGCAGCGGGATTGTTCAGCACCGAAAGGCCTTTGCCGTCTCCAAAGGCAGAGAGCCCTCTCAAGAGACACTTAGAGAGCGACCTACCTCCCGGAAAGCAGTCTGCACCTGTGGCCAGCGGGATTCCTGGGTTGAGGCAGTTAGAGTATAGAGGCGATGGTGACGAACGGTTACCGTCACTACCTCGTGGCGAAGCTGGGATCCCAGATTGGTTTGGTACTCAAACAGGTAGTAGGGCTGCCCCTGCCGCTCGAAGGCCTCGGCTGCCAAGAGCTGGGTTGAGCGACCCGATCCCTCAGGGGCAATGATCTTCTTTGCCACCAATTGCCCCACCTCCTCTGGGCCTCCCAGATCCGCAATCGTCTCCCCTTTGTCGAAGGGGGCAATCATTAGGCTGATGTTTTCGGTCTCATAGACTAGGTCGCGCAGGAGCACGGCTAGCCCCTTCCCAGGGCTTAGCTTCACGCTCACCATGCCATTGGGGTAAGCAAAGGCAAAAGCTCCATTGGGATCCCGGTAGACTCGCAGGTTGGGGCTTGCTGAGCAGGCGCCAATGATCAAGCTGAGGCAGACCCCCAGCAGCAACAACACCCTAGAAAGCCGCCGACCCAGTAGGCTCAACTGCCCCTCTCCTGCCATGCCGAGATCCTCCGCTTAGGGTTAGCCACCTCCATATCCTACCTAAGATTGGACCGCAGCAGCCTTTTAGCGGGATCCGTTCTGGTAGTGGCGGGAGCGCAGGACCAACACATCGGAAAGCTGGCGCAGCTGATTTTGAAGCTGAGCAAGCTGTTGGGCGTCGCGTACATCAATGCAGAGGTCAATTGAGGCAGTGCGATTGGCAAAGGTTTGCACCTTGGCATTGCGCACATTGATGCCCTGATCGGAAAGGCGGGAGAGAATATCCCGCAGCACGCCAACCCGGTCGATGACCTCTAGACGCAGTTCTACAGGATAAGTCTGGGTGCTTTGCCGCAGTTGCTCCTCGTTCCAGCGCACCGGCACCAGCCGCTCACCCGGAACCTGGGCTACCCGCGGACAATCGCGATGATGAATGGTGATGCCCTTGAAGCGGGTAACCACGCCCAGGATGGGATCCCCTGGGAGCGGGTTGCAGCATTTGGCCAATTGATGTTTCAGGCCCTCCACCCCCAGGATGAGAGACTGGGATCGGCTAGAAGCTCGCCCTCCCTCGCTTCGCGGCAGCAGCAGCTTGGCTTCCGCCAAAGATCCCTCCTCGGGTGGGGGGGAGATGGCTGGCTTGCTGACCTCCTGCAGCCGGTGGATCACCTGCGCGGGGGTTACCTCTCCATAGCCCAGCGCCGCCAGTAAATCGTCCACGCTGCTGTAGTTGAGCTTCTCGGCAACCTTTTGCATCCGCTCGGACTTCAGCAGGGCTTCAAACCCCGTTTTGCCCAGCTCCCGCTCCAGCAACTGCCGACCGCGGGCAATATTTTGCTCGCGATTGGAGCGCTTAAACCATTGGCGAATGCGATTGCGCGCCGAGCTGGTGGCTACAAAATTAATCCAGTCTAGACTGGGGTGGGCATTCTTGTGGGTGATAATCTGCACGATGTCGCCATTGCGCAGGCGGGTATCCAGCGGTACAATCTTGTTGTTTACCCGCGCCCCGGCGCAGTGATCCCCAATTTCTGAGTGGATGCGATAGGCAAAATCAATCGGGCAGGATCCCTGGGGTAAGGCCAGCAGATCTCCCTTGGGGGTGAAGACGTAAACTTCGCTCTCAAACAGGTTCTCGCGAACAGTCTCCAGATATTCTCTGTCGTCCTTGAGGTCGTTTTGCCACTCCAAGAGTTGCCGCAGCCAGCTAAAGCGCTCTTCCTCGGGCTTTACGGGGGTGCTGCCGGCTTCCTTGTATTTCCAGTGGGCAGCAATGCCGTACTCGGCCACGCGGTGCATTTCTTCGGTGCGGATCTGCACCTCCACGGGTCGCCCCTGCAGACCAATCACTGTCGTGTGCAAAGATTGGTAGCGGTTTGGCTTGGGCAGGCCAATGTAGTCTTTAAAGCGCCCGGGAATGGGACGAAAGCAGTTGTGAACAACTGCCAGCACCCGGTAGCACTCGCTCACGGTCTGCACAATGACCCGCACCGCCAAGAGGTCGTAGATCTCATGGAATTCCTTGCGCTGCTGCTGCATCTTGCGGTAGATGCCATACAGGTGCTTGGGCCGCCCGCTGATCTCAAAGTGCTCTAGCCCCGCTTGGAGGAGGTTCTTCCGCAGCTCTTCGATAAAAGCTTGGATCTCCGCCTCTCGCTCGCTGCGCTTGGCGTTAACCAACTCTTGGATCTGGCGATAGGCTTCGTAGTCCAGGTACTTAAAAGCCAGGTCTTCCAGTTCCCACTTGAAATGCCAGATCCCCAGCCGGTTGGCCAAGGGGGCAAAGATCTCCATGGTTTCGGCTGCAATCTGCTTTTGCTTGTGGGGCGGCAGATATTGCAGCGTGCGCATGTTGTGCAAGCGATCCGCCAGCTTGACCACGATGACCCGAATGTCTTTGGCCATGGCCACAAACATGCGGCGGAAGTTCTCCGCTTGCTGCTCCGTTTTGCTGGAGAAATTAAACCTAGAAAGCTTGGTTACCCCTTCTACCAAGAGGCGCACCTCGGGCCCAAATTCTGCTTCTAGCGCCTCCAGGGTAACGCCTGCATCCTCAACAACATCGTGCAAGAAGCCAGCCGCTACCGTGACGGCATCCCCTCCCAGCTCCCGCAACAAGCTAGCTACAGCCACCGGGTGGGCGATGTAGGGATCCCCCGACTTCCGCTTTTGGCCCTTGTGCAAGCAGTAGGCAAACTCAAAGGCCCGGCGCAGCAAATCTGCCTCTTGGGGAGTGTAAGCTCTCAGCCCATCGCCGAGATCTTCAGCGCCAGAAAGCAAAGCACGCAGCCATCCTGGCACCTCAAAATCGAGGTTGTTTAGGTCAAAGCCTCCTTCTAAGCTGGCGGCAACAGCAGGCTGACCCATGGGAATCTAGCAAGGAGGATGGTCTACTCCCTGGAGTTTCTTACAGCCTATCCCCAACTTGACTCGTCCGCAGGCAGGTTAAAGGCAAAAAGCGCTGCGAAAAACTTCAGGGAAAAATCTGGCGCAGTGTTAGTATTCTAGTTCCATCGTATCACTCACTCTGCCGCATCTCGTAGCAACATATACAGACAGATGAAGCTAGCCTCTTGCTGGGGGGCTAGAGATGGGAGGAAGTTGCAAAGCTAGAGGCCCTAGCCACCCCTTGCGGTAGTCGTTGAGGATTTGCCTTGCCGCTCGCTCGGTATCGCCTTGGTAGCGCCGTTGGGCCAGCTCCTGGACTGCCACGCTGCCAGGGGGGATCGGGTCAGGCCAGCCGTAGCGCTGTTGCAAAAGAGCTTGGGCCTGGGGCTGCACCTGCAGCAGTTGATCCACAAAGTAGGCCGCTACGCGCTCGGGGTCGTAGGCGGCAGCGCCAATGTCATCGCAGATGGCTAGCAGCGTGGCTGCCCGCTGATCCGGCAGCGAAGGCGGGAGGATGCCCGGCGAGTCCAGCAAATCCAACTCCCCCCCTAGCCGTACCCACTGCAGTTGCCGGGTTACCCCAGGGCGCGCAGCGCTCTCGACGGCTCGCCGTCCCAAAAGTCGATTCAGCAGGGCCGACTTGCCCACATTGGGAAAACCCACCACCACCGCCCGGACAGCCCGCGGCCGCATGCCCCGCCGCTGCCGCCGCTCGTTGACCGACTGCCCTAGCTGCAAAATAGCCTGCTTGAGGCGACTGACCCCTTGTCCCGATTGGCCGTTGGTGGGATAGACCGGGATCCCTTGCTGCGAGAAATACTCCTGCCACGCTTTCAGATCCCTTGTCGCAATCGAGTCGGCTCGGTTGAGGGCCAAGAGGCGCGGCTTCTGCCCCAGCCACTTGTCCAGCTCGGGATGGCGGCTGGCCAGCGGGATGCGCGCGTCCACCACTTCAATTGCCACATCCACCAGCCGCAGTTGTTCCCGCAACTGGCCAAGGGCCTTAGCTACGTGGCCAGGATACCACTGGATGGGCGGAGAGCTCATGCTGCCAAAACCCTGGCAAACACCAAGGGCGGGATCTACTCTAGCTTGTCCAGCTCGTCTTTCCCACCTGCAGGGCAAGCAACGGCTGGGATCCCTTGCCAAGACAAGCTAGCGTTAAGGAGTGTAACGGCGGAGAAGGGACGATGGTCAAGCGCGTGCGGTTGGATCCCATTGCTCAGGTGTCAGAAGTGGCCACCAACAACAACTTGCTCTCGGTGCTGCTGCAGGAAGAGCTGAATGTGTTGAAAGAGTGCGGCGGGCGCGGTCTCTGCGCCACCTGCCATGTGTACGTGAAAGAAGGGATGGAGTCGCTCTCGCCCATGACCCGTCGGGAGCAGCGCACCCTGGAGGTGATCACTAGCCGCAAGCCCAATTCCCGGCTTGCCTGCCAGGCGCGGGTTCTGGGAGAAGGGGTGGTGGTGGAACTGCCGATAGGAATGTACGCCAATGCCCTCAAGGACATCGAGGTGCTCATTGGGCGGCGGGCCGAGCAGCCCATCTTGCACCCTATCACTGGTGCTGTGTTGGTGCAGGCAGGAAAGCTGATTACCCGTTCGGTGCTGGAGTCGGTGAAGAACCTCGATCTAGACATCCAAGAGGCTTTGGCCCGCAGCAGCCGAGATTTCTAGAGCTCTATGGAACCTGTATTTCTTGGGATCGACCTAGGCACGTCGGGAATGCGGGTGGTGGCCCTTTCAGAAGCGGGGGAGGTGGTGGGCAAAAGCGAGCGCTCCTGGGATCCCCCAGAAACCAACCCGGGTCGCTGGCTGCGCACCCTAAGAACCCTGTTGGGACACCTGAAGGGGCAACTGGGGGATCGCTACACCATTGTTGCCCTTAGTGCCTGCAGCACCTCGGGTACAGTGCTGCCGGTGGACGGTCGCGGCATGCCGCTGGATCAGGCCTGGCTGTATTCCGACCCGCGGGGCCAGGTTCAGGCCAAGCAGTTGGGGATCCCTGCCAGCTGGGGACTTAGCCGCTGGCTGTGGTGGGCAGAAGCCCATCCCGACCGCTACCGGGACAGCTACTTGGCCCATCCGGCGGACTTTCTCCTAAGCCAACTGGGAGGCCGCCGACGGGTAACTGACCACACCCACGCCTTGAAAAGTGGCTTTGACCTAGAAACCTACACCTGGCCGCGGGAGTGGCTATCTCGCCATGGCCTCGACCCCAAGCGTTTCCCTGAGGTGGTGGCGCCGGGAACGGTTTTGGGAACGGTGCGAGCTGAGTGGGAGCTGGGGCCAGAGGTGCTAATTGCCGCCGGGATCACCGATGGCTGCGCCGGGCAACTGGCTGCAGGAGCTACTCGCTTGGGTCGAGTCTCCACCAGCCTGGGCACCACTCTTATCTTCAAGGCCAACAGTGCTGATCCCATACAAACCCCTAGCATCTACTCCCATCTGCACCCCGACCGAAACGGCTGGTGGCCGGGGGCAGCTTCTTTTTGCGGAGGCGGGGTTTTGCCCCACTTCTTCCCTGGCGGCAACTTGGCTGCCTTGGATCAGCAGGCGGAGGCCCATCTGCCCACTGGCTTGGTCAGCTATCCGCTCTGCCGACCTGGCGAGCGTTTTCCCATCCTAGATAGCGAATTTGCCGGCTTCTTGCCCCAGGCGGAAGTAGGATCCCCTCGCTTTTACGCCGCTCTCTTGGAAGGGGTGGCGATGGTGGAGCGGCTGGGGCTGGAGACCTTGGCCGCCCATGGGATCCCCCTACTAGAAGGGAGCCCAATTTTTACCACCGGCGGGGGCTGCAAAAGTTCCCTCTGGCTCCGCCTGCGCGCCAGTATCTTTGCCCGTCCCTTGGCAGTGGTCAAACATCCCGACCCGGCTGTAGGAGCGGCCATCCTGGCAGCATCGGCCTATTGGTGCTGCTCAGTGCAGCAGGCTGCCGAGCGCTTGGTGCAGGTGGAACGTCTCATCCAGCCAGATCCAAACTGGGTCAAGGCCTATGCCGAGATCTACTCGGAATTTCGCAGCCGGTATTTCTCCCCCTGAGGGGGAACATTTTTACACACTCCCCGGGGATCTACCTCGGGGGGTTTCGAATCCCCCCGAAGGGAAGACCTCGGACATTAAGCGCGGCCCTCGCTTTGCTCAAGCCTTGTTTCCAGTTTCTGGGAGTCACCCCGGACGGGAGAACTTGCCAGTTTGAGATTAAGTGGCACGCTCCTGTCGCGTTTCCAAGTTTCTAGGGCTCCCCCAAAGGGGGAACTCGATCCCGAGGTGGGGCTACCACCTAGACGACGTGGATCATGTTTCCAATTTCTGGGAACCAACAGGACTCCACCCCCCTTAAAGCCAAGCAGGGCAAGGAATACAAGACCCATTTGTGAGGGGGTCGGTCGAAAAGAGCAGAAAGTAGCCTTGGAAAGGGGGGTAAGAGCCTGAACCTCGTGCTGCAAGGAATCGAGCGGGTGAACGAAAAAATAGGCTTTTCCGGGACTTTCAAAGGCGCTCGCAAAGCTGGCGATACTATGCTTGCCCTGAAGGATTACGCAGACTTCTCCTCAAAGTTGCATCAGCCAAAAGCCAGCGAACGACTGAGCCCTGAAATCGCTTTGGATGGCGAGGAAATGGATCCCTTGCGCTTGGCGTTGGCGTTGGGCAAAGCCCTCGGCCTCTGCTCGCAGCTTTTCGTCTTTGAGTTGTGCAAAGAGGTAGCAATCGTTGAGGCCAGCCTCGAACAGCAGCCATCCCTCCGCCACAGTCAAGTAGGCAGGCTCCATGCCGCTCATCCAGGCTGCTATAGGAAGAGCCCGCTGCGAGGCGATCACCAAGCCGGGAATGATTGTGTCGGGCGCAAAAGCCTCCCAGTTTACTGGAAACAGCTCGCCAAATTCGATTGGCCAGGTCTCGGCTTCCCGCAGATCCCTAGCCCGCAGCGTCACGAACGCCCAGCGCTCTCCCTGCAACTTGTCCGGCAGGGGGACGGGATCCGGCGGATCCGGCTCCACGGGGGGTTCAGGGCTGTAGGTGAACTGGGTTTCCTGGGGGTAAACCTGCTCTGCCCGTTCCCGCATCCAGGCCTTAAGGGCATAGACGCGACGGCTGGGGAGCATGGGGATCCCGACGGCGTTGCAGGCCCGTTGCAGAATGGAGCTCATGCGGGCTCGGAACACCCGGATGGCCGAGGGGGGCTGGGGAGCCGCTTCCAGATAGCTGCGCAACTGTTGGGCCACCCAGGTGCTATTGACCTCTTGGTTGCTGCAGTACTTGGCCTGGCGAAACTGGCCGCCGGGATCGCACACCAAGAGCTCCCAAACTCGCCGATCCTGGGCATCTCGCAGCGGGACGGCGTTGAAGTCCATCTGCCAGATGGGGCCGCGCACAGGGCCAGAACGAGGGGGTTGAGTAGCCAAGGCACTTCTCCCCTTTGCTACGCGCTGCTGGGAGAGGGGTTCGGAAGCTGTTGGCCTGCAATATCCCCGACCACGGCCCATTCCCGCTCCCCAAAAATGGCGGAAGGGTAGCGGTAGTACTTAAACTCCAGCAGGTTGTAGAAGGGATCCTGCAAAAAGAACGTGCCGTGCTCCAGGGGGGTGCCGACGAAGCGCCAGCGTGGCTCCTGATAAAAAGGCAATCCCCGCACCTGGGCCCGGTCGGCCAGGCTCTGCCACTCTGCTTGGGTGGGAAAGATCAGGCCGAAGTGGCGAGGGTAGATGCCCCGCTGGGGCCTCAGCTCTTCCTGGGTGAGGTGAGCCACCAGTTGATGGCCATAGAGGTTCAGGATGACGGAAACAGGCGTTTCCCGACCAATCTGGCAACCCAAGCCCTCGCCGTAGTAGGTCTTGGTCAAGGCAATGTCGGCAACCGGAAAGGCAAGATGAAAGCGGATGGGTTCCATGGGCTCTCCTGGCAAGCAGCCTGCTCAAGTCGGGATCCCTGCTCTTTATAAGGTAGGCGATTTTGTGCTGAAGGGTGGGATCCCTTCCCCAGCCGACTGTACGCCTTTGCGCAAGAAGCCCAGCCAGGGCGATGTTATAACATTTGAGCTGGAGAGCCAACTCAGTGTGGTGAGAGACTGGGGAGCGCAAAGAGGCAATCTTGGCCATGACCAGCACCTGGACTGAGCAGCGCCGCCGCGAGGAGGAAGCGCGCCATTTTTTTTGGATGGTGGCGCTGTCCCTGCTGCTGCATGGGTTGGCGCTGTTGGGCTTGCTCTCCTGGAGTCGGTTTTGGCCGTTTCGCCAGCAAGAACAAAAAGCCATTGAGTTTATCTTGCTGGAGCCAGAAGATCTCGAGACGCCGGAAGAAGCAGAGCTGGTTTCAGAAGTGGATTCCCGCGATGGGGGCAAGCGGGTAGAGGCCCCTCCCTCCCAGGGCAGTCCACCCCAATCCCGCGCTGCTACCCGTCAGCAAGCCGCTCCGCCGCCTCCGCCTCAGCCCCAGCCGCCACGGCCGCAGCCGCCTGCCCCTGTACCGCCGCCTGCCCCAGCAGAAGTTGCCCTAGCCACTCCTAGACCTACCCCACCCCCACCCCAAACTACACGTGCAGCACCACCTCGGTCCCGGGCACCCCCAACAGCAGCGCCGCCGCCACCAACCCCCCCCCCCCCACCCCCAC
>NZ_JANSHH010000029.1:0-3979 GCF_047461515.1 Synechococcus sp. W70.1 | reverse complement strand
CCATTTTTTTTATTTAAAGAAGACCCCGGAAGACTCTATAGCGTAGCGTCTCGTGGGCGCGGAGATGTGTAAAAGCGACAGCCTCGGTCCAGGGCAACGCCAACTGCAGCGCCGCCTCCACCTACCGCAGCCCCCAAACCCACTCCCACTCAGACTCCGCCACCTGTGGCGGCCGCTCCTCCTGCTCCGCCCGCGCAGCCCAGAGAGCGGGCCTCGGATCTCAGCCAATTGCAACCCCTTGCGCCTGCTCCCCAGCCGCCGACAGAGGTTTCCCCTGCTGAGCGGTCCTCCGAGGCTTCTCAGTTGGGACCGCCCATCAGCGCTTCTGCGCCCAGCGATGGAGGTGGGATCCAGGGCGGAGGAGCCAGCGGCTTGGCCAACCCCACCCAGTCAGCTCCCAACTCCCCCAGTGTGGCGGCGCGGGCCAATGTGGATTGGGGCCCCTGGCTAGCAGCTTTGCAGCGCAAGGTGGAACAGAATTGGATCCCAGGCCAGACCGGCACTTCCCGCCGCACCGTAGTGATCTTCACGGTGGGTCGGGGTGGCGAGCTGCAGAGCATTCGCCTGGCCCGCACTTCCGGCAGCCAACAAACCGACGACGCGGCGCTGACGGCAATTCAGCGGGCGGCACCCTTTTTGCCCCTGCCTGAGGCCTATGAGGGCAACTCGGTGACGATCAACTTCACCTTCGACATCAACGTTTTGGGCCAGTTGACGGTGGACGGATCTGCCAACTAGACCCCTGAAGCGAGCTCCAAGAAAGGTACGAGGTTGGGTTTAAAGCTCCCTTCATGAGCCAAACGCCGCTGCAGCGCACCCCCCTGTTCCCCTTGCACCAAGCCTTGGGGGCGCGTTTTGTCTCCTTTGCCGGATGGGAAATGCCGCTGTACTACCAGGGTGTGGTGGCTGAGCATCGGGCGGTGCGGGAGCAGGCGGGGATATTCGACATCTCTCACATGGGCAAGTTCACCCTTTGGGGACCGGAGCTGGGATCCCACCTCAGCCGTCTCGTGCCCAGCGATCTCAGCGCTGTGCGGGTGGGCTCTGCTCGCTACACGGTTTTGCTCAACCCCCTGGGGGGCATTGTGGACGACGTCATCTTCTACCGGCATCCACCGGAAGGAGAGCTGGAGCACTGGAGCCTGATCGTCAACGCGGCCACCTGCCAGAAAGACAGGGAATGGCTGCAGCAGCAAGGGATCCCTGGCCTAGAACTTCAAGATCGCACGGTGTCCCACGTGTTGCTGGCCGTCCAGGGGCCGGCAGCGGAAGAGGTTTTGCAGCCTTTTCTAGAGGGATCCTTGAAAGCTTTACGCCGATTTCAACATGGGCAGTTTATCCCTAAAGCTCCTCAAAGGGAGAGCTCCGCAGAAGCAAGTATCTTCGTGACCCGCACCGGCTACACCGGCGAAGATGGCTTTGAGCTCCTGCTCAGTCCCTCAGACGGCCGCTGGCTCTGGGAGCAACTGGTGCAGGCAGGAGTCCAGCCCTGTGGCCTGGGCTGCCGCGATACGCTGCGGTTGGAGGCTGGCTTTTGCCTCTACGGGCAAGACATAGATGAGAGCACCACTCCTCTCGAAGCCGACCTGGGCTGGCTGGTCAACAACCCGGCAGAGTACCTAGGCAAGGCGGCGCTAGAAAACCAGCGGGCCGAGGGGATCCCTCGTCGTCTGGTGGGATTTCGCATGCTGGATCGAGCCATTCCCCGCAGCGGCTATGCCATCTATGCTCCCAACTCCTCTCAGCCGATTGGCCGGGTAACCAGCGGCACCCACTCTCCCACCTTGGGCTATGGCATTGGCCTGGGGTACGTGGATTCGACTTGGGCCGAGGTGGGATCCCGGCTGGAGATTGAGATTCGGGGCCAGCGCCGGCTTGCCGAGGTGGTGAAAAAGCCCTTTTACCGGAGGCAGGCCCCGGCCTAGTTGGAGGGATTGAGCCGTTTGCCAGTCTTGGGGGTGGAGTATTCCTGCTGCAGCCGCCGCAATTTCCGCAGGGCCCGCCGCTCAATTTGCCGCACCCGCTCCCGCGACAGGCCAATGTGCTCCCCAATCTCGCGCAGCGTCATCCTCTTGGCTCCATCTAGGCCGTAGCGGGCTACGATGACCTGCTGCTCGCGTTCGCTCAGTTGCCTCACAAGGGCGCGGACTTCCTCCCAACGGGCAATCCGAGTGAGATGCTCGACTGGGTCGTTGTCTTCGTCAGGGATAAAGTGCTGCAGCTCCGTGCCGTCCTCATCGCCCACACTCACGTTGAGGGAACAGATCTCGGCCATGTGGCGGGTGATCAGCTCGCGGTAGTTGTCGCCAATATCCAGCGAATCGAAAACTTCTTCGGCTGCAGGTCGGGATCCCTTCTGAGCGGATAGCTCGCGGTAGCGCCGCTTCACCTGGGAGACCTTCTCGTACATGTGGGCAGGCAGACGAATGAGGCGCCCTTTGTTTTGGATGCCGCGGTTTACGCTCTGCCGGATCCACCAGGTAGCGTAGGTGGAGAACTTGTACCCTCGCGTGGGATCAAACTTTTCCACGGCGCGGGTGAGGCCGATGGTGCCCTCTTGGATGAGATCCAAAAACGGCAAGCCGCGGTTGCGGTAGCGCTTAGCAATCGATACCACTAGGCGTAGGTTGCACTCCACCATGCGCCTTTTGGCCGCTTCCCCCTCCTGTAGGATCCGCTGCAGCTCTTCCACGGGGATCCCCACCCGTCGGCTCCAGTCCTCGAGCGACTCATCCTGCCGCCGCTGTTCCAGGAGGGCCATCATTCGCTGTACCTGGTAGGCCAGGCGAAGCTCCTCTTCAGGGCTGAGCAACGAGTAGCGACCAATGATTTTCAAGAAACGGCCTACTGCATCTTGCAGGTCAAGGCTTTCCGACATATCCAACCCCACACCCTAAACTACGCCCTGTCCGGGCTTTCGCCTCTCCTGTTGCTTTAGGCCTTTCCCCTAGCAGGAGAAGTTGACCGCTCTGCAAGCAGCATCTCCTTCATACCAGAAGAGCAGACTTTCTGTAAAGGTTTTGGCACTTCAAAAATTTGAACTTCTGGTAAACGCCTAGTTCAGAAAACTTACTGAGCCTGTCTCGCCTGGCTCTACCTAAAGTGTTTTCAAACTGACCTTTTGGATGTACAACTCTACCAGTAGATGTTGCGAAAGATAAACCAACTTCCCTAGTCAAGAGAAAAGCTCATAGAAATAAATGGGTAAAAAATAGCTTAAATTGGATACTTCCTGAGGGCCATATTCCTTCGGGCTAAGACAAAAAGTCCAGAAAAATGCTTGAGGATATCTGTATGGGCACGGACATTTGATTGCAGCGATCCGGCACCTGCTTCCGACAGCAGCTAGCCTTAGGGGCTTGCTCAGCAAAATCCTGAAAAAGGCCAGCAGCTACCTCGAGCTTTCAAGTAGCCCCAACCTGAAACCAGCCAAAGCTGGCTCCAGGAAAAGCCATGACTGGGCTATCCCAAGTCTAGAGTATAGCGAGGATTCAGGCACTATATATGGGGTCAGCCCTCGGAGCTGAGCTCCTGCTGTAGCTTATTGCCTGAGTAGGGGCTGCGCAGCCCAGGTGGGAAAAGTCGCAGTCCTTGGGGCCGCACCTGCCGCTCCGCCAACGGAATGGGTGTCAGCCGCGGCAAAGGGGTAGCCTCTGGCTGAGATCTGGGCGTTGGTGTTGGGGTCGGTGTGGGCCTGGGCGTTGGCTTAGCCGTGGTCTCTGCTGGAGACGGAGGGGTAGGCTCGGCCAGAATCGCTTCTGGCGTCGGACGACGGCGCGGCGCGGGCGTAGGTGGCGACTCTGGTGTAGGTGTGGGTGCCAGCGGTGGAGTTGGGGTCAGCGTAGGGGTAGCGGAGGGTGTCGAAGTAGGAGTGGGAGTGGGCGTCGGAGTCGAAGTTGGAGTGGGTTTTGTACTTAGAGCTGTCTAATATACACATCTGAAGCTGCCGAAGACTCCTTACGTGTACATCTCGGTTGTC
>NZ_JANSHH010000028.1:0-4844 GCF_047461515.1 Synechococcus sp. W70.1 | reverse complement strand
GTTGTGACCAAAGCCGGGACCGCAGACGCCGCAGGCGGAGCACTTCTCGAAGGAGCAGTCTTCTACCGTGATCGCTTCTAGGGCGCGGCGGTAGTCTTTCTGCAGCCATTTCTTGTCGATGCCGGTATCGATGTGATCCCAGGGCAAGGGATCCTCCAGGCCAAATTCGCGCATCGGGAGATAGGCGCAGAGGGCCACTGGATCGGCGCTGGGATCTACCGCCTCGCCGCAGTAGGCCTTCACCCAGGCGGCATAGGCGGCGTCGATGTTTTCCCACCAGGCATCCAAGCCGGCGCCAGCTCGCCAGGCCTGCTCGATCATGCGGCCCAGGGAGCGATCCCCTTTGCCAATCAAGTCCTCCAGGATGCTAAAGCGAATATCGGTAAAGTGGGCCTTGACTCCCCGCAGCCGCCGCAGTTCCCTTTGCAGCAGATCCTGCTTGCGCCGCACGTCAGCGTAGTCCACCCGGTGCCACTGGAAGGGCGTGTGGGGCTTGGGGACAAAGTTGGAGAGGGTGAGGGTAAACTCCACCCGCTTGCGGCCCAGGGCCGCACATTCTCGCTGCAGCATCTCGACCGTGCGGGCAATCCCAATCACATCGTCGTCAGTCTCGCCGGGCAGGCCAATCATGAAGTAGAGCTTAATTTTGTCCCAGCCCTCCTGGACTGCAGTGCGAATGCCGCGAATGAGGTCAGCATCGCTAAGGCCCTTGTTGATGATGTCCCGCAGCCGTTGCGTGCCGGCCTCCGGAGCAAAGGTCAGCCCCGAGCGGCGGGATCCCTTCATGATGGCGGAAATGTTCTCATCAAAGCGATCCACCCGCTGGCTGGGCAGCGAGAGGGCAATGTGCTGGCCGAGGAGACGGTTATGTAGCTCTGCTCCCACCGCTGGCAGGGAAAGGTAGTCAGAGCAGCTGAGAGAAGAAAGAGAAAACTCGTTGTAGCCGGTCTTGCGCAAGCCCTGCACCACCGCCTCCACTACCGCTTCCGGATCGACATCGCGGGCAGGGCGGGTGAGCATGCCGGGTTGGCAAAAGCGACAGCCGCGGGTACAGCCACGTCGCACTTCCACCACCAGGCGGTCGTGGACAGTGGCCACCAGCGGTACTAGACCAATGGAGTACTGCAGTTGGGGCAGCGCTACGCGGCGGCGAATGCGCTCCGGCACCCCAGGCACGATGGGCCGCGGGGGGATCCCCTCGTAAAACTGCGGCACATACACTCCTGGCACCTGGGCCAGCTCCAAGAGCACCTCCCGGCGGGGCTTGTGCAGGGATCCGGCCAGCACCTGACCAATTTCCGGCAGCACCTCTTCCCCATCCCCGAAGACGAAGAAATCAAAAAAGTCGGCAAAGGGCTCTGGGTTGGAGGTGGCAGTCGGCCCACCGGCAAAGATGAGGGGACACTCTTGTGGGGTAAAGGCTTGCCGTTCCCACCACTTGAGCGGGATCCCGGCCAGATCCAGCATCTCTAGGATGTTGGTGCCCCCCAGCTCATAGGCCAGGCTAAAGCCGACAATGTGGAAAGCGCGCAGGGGGCGACGCGATTCTACGGCAAACAGCGGAATCCCCAGCTGCCGCATCCGAGCCGCCAGATCCGGACCTGGCAAGTAGGTGCGGTCGCACAACTGGTTTGGCTGGGCGTTGAGGATGTTGTAGAGGATGATGTGGCCCAGGTTGGAAGCCCCCACCTCGTACAGCTCCGGGTAACTTAGCACCCAACGCACCCGTGCCGAGTCCCAAGGGCGATGGACAGCCCCGAATTCTTTGCCCAAGTAGCGAGCTGGCCGCTGGATTTCAGGCGTGAGCAAGCGATCCAAATCAACGGGTTCTAGGTGTGCTTCCGTGGCAGCCGCAGCAAGCATGGGGATCCTGGCAAGAAGTAAACGCAGCTACTAATTCTGACTCTAGCCGAACTTTTCCAGCAGCCCAAACCCGGCGTGGTTTCTGTGTAGGCAACGGGCGCAACCCTCAAGAAAAGGACAGCTCGACGGGAAGTGATCCCGTAAAGATCCCTCCAGTGGGGCAGTGGAGATAAACCCCGCTCCTAGCTAGGGGTCGTGGAAAAAGTCCGCCTTTGTCCAGTGTTGTATCAGTCTTCAGAGCGGTCAATCCTGCTCTTCCTCTGCCTTGAGGGAGTACCCAGAAGCTACTGCCAAAGCCTCCAGCGAGCGGAGTCCCACGTAACTGCGGCCATTGATAATCCAAGTGGGATAGCTGGTGATCCCTGCCTTCGTACATTCCTCAACCTGAGGCGTGCCGGGCCCGTTGGGCGAGCACTCCACGTAGGGTATCTGGGCAAAGGCCGACCCAAACAAGGCCTTCTGCTCTTGGCAGTGGGGGCACCAGTAGGCCCCGTACATGGTGGCGCCAATCTTGCGCAGGTGGGCTGCTAAGCCTGCCGCTAGGGGGCTGGGCGGAGGAGCCTGCTTGGCGTACACCCCAAGGGTAACTACCAACGTAAACAGGCCCACGAGAATGTAACTGAAAGCCAGCTTGGCCCGGTCCAGCCAGCGGTGGCCAAACACCGTGACGAGCCACAGCCCCGCTACCAACCCCATCGCTGCCGTGCAGTACAGGCAGAATTGCCGTAGCACCGCCACCATCAGGTAAAGCATGTACAGCTCAAAGGCAGTCATGGCGGAAACCAAGCCAAATAGGGCTGGCCACCGCCACCGCTTCACTCCTGGGATCTCTTCCGGCAGCCCTGCCAGGGCCAAGACGGCTAGAAACCCCAGCAGGCCAATGGCTGCGGTTGGGATCCCCAAAAACTCTGCCCACCGACTGGAGAGCACCAGGTTACACCCCCCATCCCCCCCACAGAAGGCAGCAGGCTGCTCCGTCAGCTTGGTGTAGGTAAGGTAGGCTGTTAACAGAACTCCCAAGCTGGACAAGAAGACCAAGATTGGGCGCGCATGGCGCTGCAGCCAGGTTTCTTCTGGGGTTCTGAGATAGGAAGCCATAGGATCGTTCCAGCAGCTTGACACCCCTGAAATTATAGAGGGGCAGAATTGACCTCGTCCGTGGGATCTAACACCGGCAAGCCGGCTGAGCGACGTACTTGAGCGGCCAAACTGTCTCCCAGCCGCAGGGATCCCAGCTTGGGGTCAGAGAGGGGGCGGTCGCAGATCCCCCAGCGGCGGCGAAAGTAGCGGGCCAAGTCGGCTTCGGCCAAAACTAGATAAACTGGACGGCCATGGGGACAGGTGTGGGGGTTAGCCGTGCGCTGCCAGGCATCCAGCAACTGCTGCATCTGCTCCAGGGTAAGTGGGACCCCATTGCGCAAGGCACCACGACAGGCCAGGGTTACCTGAGCTGCTTCTAGATCCGCACAGCGGCTGAGTTCCAGAAGGGATCCCTGCACCTCTTCGGGATCTTCAGAGCAGAGAGCTAGCGGCAGGCGGCGCACCAAATACGTAGCGGGGCCAAAGGGTTCCGGCTCTAGCCCCAGCTGTTCCAGCTGCTCCACGGCTTGGGAAGACAATCCCTGCAACATGACTGGTGTCTCGAGCTCCACTAGCTGCCAGTGCCGTTGGATCTCCTCGTAGCGCACTCGCTCGTGGGCCAGGTGTTGCTCCACTAGCCACAGCCCCTGGGGGTGCTCCGCTAGAATGTAGGTTCGGTGCAGTTGGGCTAGCGCCTTCAGGGGAGGCAGGGAGCAGCCGGCGGCGGAGGGAGCTGAAACCTTGTAGAGCGACTTGGACTCGCTGGCGCGGAGGAGATGGAGAGAGCGGCGGCTGGACTGGGCAGAGCCTGCGCGCAGAAGATCCTGCAGGTACTGGCGCAATTGCTCCTGTCGCTTCTGCGGCTTTTGTAGATAGAGCTCGCTCTTAGCCGGATGGCGGTTCCAGTCCACTTGTTCCGGTGGCAGGCGCAGGTGCACCACTACCAGAGGATGGCGGTGGCGGGGCAAAGCGTGTTGAAAGACTGACTGGATTAGCCGTTGCCACTCCAGCATCTGCACAAAGCGACCATTGACGGCCACCCGGATCCAATCGGGGCGAGGGCGATGCAGGCGATCCGGCAAGCCCACCACCAACTCCCAGTCGCTATCCCCCTCTTGAATGCGCCGGTAGCGCAGATCGGAAGGCTCCACCTGCGGCAACATTTGCAGGAGCAGATCCTGCAGAGATTGGCCCGGCCAAAGACTAAGTAGCAGCTGCCCCTCCTGGCAGACTTGCCAGCTAACCTCTGGATGGGATAGCGCAGCGTTCTGGACCAAGGTTAGGAGTGAGCGCGTCTGGGGCGGGGGACAGCGGCGCAGGGGCCAGCTAGCAAACAAATCCGCCACCGTCACGACTGTCCCCAGAGCGGTGGCTGCTGGCTGCTTGTGGATCAACTCCCCCTGCTGGTCGTAGGTAGCCAGCCAGCCATGCTCATCGGTGGCATGACGGGTCTGGATGGTCAGGGATCCCAAGCGGGCTAGGCTGTGCAGAGCTTCTCCGCGAAACCCCAAGCTGCCCCCATCCCACTTGCTCGTGGTATGGCGACGGGCTACCTGCTCCAACTCCGAGCCTGGGATCCCTTGGCCGTTATCGGCTACCCGCACCTGCCAGCGGCTCGGCCAAAGATCTACCTGAACGCGGCTGGCCTGGGCATCAAGGGCGTTTTCTATCAATTCCCGCAGGGCTGCCTCCAGGGAGTCGATCACCTCTCCCGCCGCCATTTGGGCAACTCGTTCTGGACTTAGAGGCCGAATCTTGACCATGGGAATATCCAGCACTGCGCCGCTGGGAGTCCTCTTTGCTCAATACGCCCAGTATGTCCTGAAAGAAAAACCCCTGGCGCTGAGGCCAGGGGAAGTAGAGTCAGGAAACCTGGGGAGGCACTAGCCCCGCACAGCCGG
>NZ_JANSHH010000027.1:0-609 GCF_047461515.1 Synechococcus sp. W70.1 | reverse complement strand
ATGTCCAGGTAACGCCGGAAAGCCCAGTCCTCACCGTGTTTCCCTGACGGGAAAGCAGCCGTGGCCCTCAGCATCACCACCGTGGCCAGATTCACCAGGCTCCCCTCGCCGGGGAAGACCCCAACCACCCTGGTCCGCCGCTTCACCTCACGGATAAGCCGCTCCAGCACATTGGTGCTCTTGATGTGCCGCTGGTGGACCCCGGGAAAGTCCAGGTAGGTCAGGGCCTCCCCCAGACCCTGGGCAAACACCTCCACCGCCCGCTTAAACCGGTCCCGGTAGCGCTCAACGAACCCCCGGGCCAAAGATTCCGCCGTGCCCCGCCGCCGCGCCACAAACACCTCCTGGAGCTCCTCGGCCACCACGCCTCGCTCCGACCGCGGCACGTGAGCTAAAACGTTCCGCGTAAAGTGCACCACGCGCCGCTGCCAGCTGGCCCCAGGAAGCTCCGCCATCACCGCTTGGCGGATGGAAGGGTGGTCGTCGGAAATGACCAGCCTCACCCCCCGAAGCCCCCGCTCCACCAGGCCCTTCAGCAGGTTCCTCCAGGCCTCCTTCCGCTCCCCGCCCGCCGGTTCCACCACCAGCACCTCCCGGTAGCCTTCTTCG
>NZ_JANSHH010000026.1:0-622 GCF_047461515.1 Synechococcus sp. W70.1 | reverse complement strand
CTTCGTTCACCCCCACCGCCACCAGAAGGGCCAGGTCCACCACCCGCCCGCCCCAGTTCACCTTGAAGTAGGCCGCGTCCAGGTAGAGGTAGGGGTAGGCCAGCTCCAAAGGCCGGCCCCGCCAGGCGGAGAGTTCCTCCTCCAGGCGCTGGGCTACCCTGGAGACCGCGTCTTTACCGATGCGCGCCCGGGACAGGCCCTCCGTGATGGCCGCTACCTTGCGGGTGGAGACCCCTCGCAGGTACATCTCCAGCGCCGCCTCCGCTTTGGGGCCCCTACCCCAAATGAACCGCTACCTCCCCGGTCATCCGCTTGTACCGCTCAAAGACCTCGGTCAGGAAGGTCCCCTCCCGGTCCCGGGGTACCCGGAGCTGGGCGATCCTGCCCGCCGGCGTGATGAGGTCCCGGGTGTAGTAGCCGTTCCGCTCCCCGCGGCGGCTTGGGGTGCGCTCACGGTAACCCGCAGCCAGGTGCTCGGTCATCTCTTCTTCCAACACCTGCTCGATGACGGCCTTGACCCCTTCCCGGATGCGCCGGCTGATCTCCTCCTTGGTCAACCTCTTGAGCTCCTCTCCGTCCATTCCGCCCTCCATGCTTAACCCACAAAATACGCGACACTACC
>NZ_JANSHH010000025.1:0-211521 GCF_047461515.1 Synechococcus sp. W70.1 | reverse complement strand
CGTGGAAGCAGGAAGAAAGCGTCAACCTGGAGCAAAAGTCCGCTTTTGTCCAGCGTTGTATAAGTCTTTCAGAGCGGTAGGATGGGTTCTACTTGTATCCCAGCGGGGGCTTGTCGTCCCGCTCTGTTCCATGATGGCCAACCCTCCTTCTCCACTGCGCAGCCAAGTCGTCACCCAGGGAGTGCAGCGCTCTCCCAACCGCGCCATGCTCAGGGCAGTGGGCTTTCGCGATGAGGATTTCGGCAAGCCCATTGTCGGCATCGCCAACACCTACAGCACCATTACCCCCTGCAACATCGGGATCCAAGCCTTGGCCGAGCGGGCTGAAGCTGCCCTGAGGGAGGCGGGCTGCATGCCTCAGGTCTTCGGCACCATCACCATTAGCGACGGCATTTCCATGGGCACTGAGGGAATGAAGTACTCCCTGGTGTCGCGGGAGGTGATTGCCGATTCCATCGAGACGGTGGTCAACGGCCAGAGCATGGATGGTCTCTTGGCCATCGGCGGCTGCGACAAGAACATGCCGGGGGCGATGATCGCCATGGCCCGCCTCAACGTGCCCTCTATCTTTGTCTATGGCGGCACCATCAAGCCCGGCCACTACAATGGCCGCGACCTCACCATTGTCAGCGCCTTTGAAGCGGTAGGGGAGTATAGTGCTGGCCGCATCTCTGAGGAAGAGCTGCTGGCAGTCGAGCGCCACGCCTGCCCCGGTGCCGGATCCTGCGGCGGCATGTACACGGCCAACACCATGTCCAGCGCCTTTGAGGCTATGGGCATGAGCCTGCCCTATTCCTCCACCATGGCGGCAGAGGACGAAGAGAAGGCCGAAAGCGCCGCTCAATCGGCCAAAGTCTTGGCCGAAGCCATCAAAGCTAATATCCGGCCGCGGGACATCATCACCCGCCAGAGCATCGAGAACGCCATTTCGGTCATCATGGCCGTAGGGGGATCCACCAACGCCGTGCTCCACTTCCTGGCCATTGCCCACGCCGCAGAGGTGCCCCTGACGCTGGATGACTTTGAGACCATCCGCGCCCGCGTGCCTGTTCTCTGTGACCTCAAGCCCTCGGGCCGGTTTGTAACCACTGATCTGCACCGGGCCGGCGGGATCCCGCAGGTGATGAAGATCCTGCTCAACCACGGCTTGCTGCACGGCGACTGCCTCACCATCTCTGGACAAACAATTGCCGAAGTCCTGCGGGACGTGCCGGACGAGCCCAGCCCAGATCAAGAGGTGATTCGCCCCTGGCATAGCCCCCTTTACCCCCAAGGGCACATAGCCATCCTCAAAGGCAACCTTGCGCCCGAAGGGGCAGTGGCCAAGATCAGCGGCGTCAAGAATCCGAGGATCACGGGGCCAGCGCGGGTCTTCAACTCGGAAGAGTCCTGTCTGGAGGCTATCCTCGCCGGCCAGATTCGACCGGGGGACGTAGTGGTGATCCGCTACGAGGGCCCTAAGGGCGGCCCTGGCATGCGGGAGATGCTCTCCCCTACTTCGGCCATCATTGGCGCTGGTCTAGGAGATAGCGTGGGGTTGATTACCGATGGCCGCTTCTCTGGCGGCACCTACGGCATGGTGGTGGGCCATGTGGCTCCTGAGGCCTATGTAGGCGGCCCCATTGCCCTCGTGGAAGAAGGGGATTTGATCACCATCGATGCCCCTGCTCGCCTCCTCCACCTGCATGTCAGCGAAGAGGAGCTGGCCAGCCGCCGCGCCCGCTGGGTTCCGCCCGAGCCCCGCTACAAACGAGGTATTCTGGCCAAGTATGCCAAGCTGGTCTCCAGCAGCAGCCTGGGGGCGGTGACCGATCTGAACTTGTGGGATTAGACGAGAGGGGAGTTCGGGCTGCTGAGCCTTCCCCTGAGTACCGCCTCCCTCAAGAGCCTTCGCGGCTCAGCCTGCTGGAGTGAAGGGCCGCCAGCGGCTCCCATTGCTGGGCTTGCTGCTTAAGCCGCTTAATCAACTGCTTGCACACCACCTCGCACAGCTCAAAACAGACGGGATCTGCAATTTGGTAGTAGACACTCACGCCCTTGGGCTCGCGGCTGACGATCCCTGCCTGCGCCAGGATCTTGAGATGTTTGGAAACGTTGGCCTGGCCCATGCCAGTGGCCTCTAGGATTTGGGTGACGTTCTTGGGCCCCGAGCGCAACTGACACAGGATCTGCAGGCGGCTGGGCTCCGCCAAAACCTTGAAGTACTCCGCCACGCTGGTCAGCACTTCTGGCGTCAGGGTCAACTGGCGCTCGTCTTTGCCGCCTTTCGCGAGCTCGTCCCCATCCATAGACCGTCTTGAGGGCTGTGCTGGCTTGATTTTAACACTAAATGGTTATATAGTGTTTTTATATAGTGTTTCCAGAGGCCCAAATGGCGTTCAGGTCTTTGCCAACAGACAGAAGGGTAACATGCTATTTCGCCAACTGTTCGACGCCGAGACAAGCACTTACACCTACTTAGTTGCAGACCCAAACACCCGCGAGGCCGCGCTGGTGGATCCCGTGTTGGAGCAGGTGGAGCGGGACTTGAAGTTAATTCGAGAGCTGGGTCTGACGTTGAAGTACTGTCTCGAGACCCACGTTCACGCCGACCACATCACCGGCACGGGCAAGCTGCGCGAGTTGACCGGCTGCCAAGGGGTGGTGCCAGTCCAGGCCAAAGCCCAATGTGCCGACCGCTTCATTGGCCATGGGGAAACGCTGCAGGTGGGATCCATCACCATCGAGGCCATCGCCACCCTGGGCCACACCGACAGCCACATGAGCTATCGCGTCCATGGGGATCGCATTCTCACCGGAGACTCCTTGCTCATTCGCGGCTGTGGGCGCACGGATTTCCAAAGTGGGGATCCTGGCCTGATGTACGACCACGTTACGCAGCACCTGTTTACCCTGCCAGACGAGACGCTGGTCTATCCCGGCCACGACTACCGTGGGCACACCGTCTCCACCATTGGCGAAGAGAAGCGCTGGAACCCCCGCTTTGTGGATCTACAGACGGGCAAGCTGCGTTCGCGGGAGAGCTTCATCGCCTTGATGAACAGCCTCAACCTGCCTCAGCCCAAGAAGATCCAGGAAGCCCTGCCCGCCAACGAGCAGTGCGGCCAAGTGGCAGCCGCGGTTTAGTGGGGCAAACCCTCTTGGGTGGGAGAGCCTGGCTGTAAAGCCTGCGGGGCTAGCTAGACTTCTCCGAGCTGGCGGGTCAGAAGGGGGAGGGTTGAGAGTGGATCCAGAAAGTCTCTATGAGAAGGATTTCTATGCTTGGACTCAGCAACAAGCTCAATTTCTGAGGAAGCGGGCTTGGGAGAAGCTAGACCTGCCCCATTTGATTGAGGAGATGGAATCGTTGGGCAGGCAACAGCGGCAAGAGCTGCGCAACCAGCTGGGGGTTTTGGTGGGGCACCTCCTGAAATGGGAGTATCAGCCGCAGGCTAGATCGGTAAGCTGGCTTCTTACCCTACAGGTGCAGCGACAGGAGGTTCTAGATCTGCTGGAGGAAAACCCAAGCTTGAGGCCCTATTTGCCGGAGGCCATCTCCAAGTCTTACCTGAGGGCGCTCCAGCTAGCCCTGGAAAGACCAAGCTGCCCAGAAAGACTTTTCCCAAGACGTGTCCTTACGCTCCCGAGCAAATCCTGGATAGCCAGTTTTACCCTGGCGAGCCCAGCAGGTTGCTTGAGGAAGAAGGTTAGTTACCCGAGGAGGAAACCAATGACTGTAGCCCGACAAAATCCTACGCCTTCCGCTCAGCAGGAACGGGATCCTCGTCTTAAGGAGATCGACGCCCTGACCTTAAAGCAGTGGCTGGATCAAGGGCGGGTACAGCTCATCGACGTGCGGGAGCCGGGAGAATATGCCGATGAGCGGATCCCAGGGGCGATCAACATGCCTCTATCTACCTTTGACCCGGCCAGGGTGCCGGCCTCGACGCCGGAAAAACCGGTGGTGTTGCAGTGTCGCATGGGCAGTCGCTCCATCCGCGCTGCCTGTCAGTTGCTAGACCACGGCTGGCCGGAGGTGCTTAGTCTAAAAGGCGGGATTGAGGCTTGGAAGGCTGCCAAGCTGCCCACCACCCGCACCCGCAACGCGCCCATTTCGCTAATGCGGCAGGTGCAAATTGCGGCGGGATCCCTGGTGCTCACCGGAACCTTGCTGGGAGCCTTTCTCCATCCGGCCTGGCTGGTGTTGAGCGGCTTTGTGGGAGCTGGGCTGGTGTTTGCCGGGATCACCAACACCTGTGGTCTGGCGCTGCTTTTGGCCCGCATGCCCTGGAACTGAAGTCAGGCCCTATGAGCGGGATCCCTTCTCCCCAGAGAATCCTGGCGCGCTGCCTGCCCTTTGCTAGGGATTCCTTGTGGTGGCTTCGGTATTGGCCAGAGGATCTGCCAGGGGATCTCATTGCCGGACTGGTTACAGCCATTCTCCTGGTGCCTCAGAGCATGGCCTATGCGCTGCTAGCCGGGCTGCCTCCCCAGACAGGTCTCTACGCTGCTATCCTGCCGGTCATCGCCTACGGCTTTCTAGGATCCAGCCGGGCTTTGTCGGTGGGGCCGGTGGCCATCATCTCCTTGCTGGTGGCCTCGGGCTTGGAGCCGCTGGCTGAGCCGGGCAGCCCGGAGTACGGCCGGTTGGCGCTGGGCTTGGCTCTGGAAGCGGGCCTGATCCAGGTAGGGGTAGGGCTACTGCGGCTAGGGTTTTTGGCCAATTTCTTGAGCCGCTCGGTGGTAACGGCCTTCGGCAGCGCCGCAGCCCTAATCATCGCCTTCAGCCAGCTCCGCCATCTGTTGGGGGTGAAGATCGCCAACACCGAGTCCTTCTGGCTGCTGCTGCAACGGCTTTGGCAGAGCCTGGAGGGGGTAAACTGGGTCACCCTGGGGCTGGGGCTGTTGGCCATCACCCTCTTGGTGTACGCCCAGCAGAAGCTCCCCGCTCAACTGCGCCGCTGGGGGATCCCACCCCTCTGGGGCCTACTTCTCACCAAGGGCGCGCCGCTGGGAGCCGTCTTCCTGACCACGCTGCTGGTGTGGGGGTTGAACCTCTCGGAAAGAGCAGGAGTGGCGGTGGTGGGATCCATTCCGGCGGGTTTGCCCCCCCTGACCTTCCCTTGGCTGAGCTGGCCAGAGTGGCGAGCTTTGCTGCCCACAGCCTTGGCCATTAGCTTGGTGGGCTTTACAGAAAGCTATGCGGTAGGTCAGTCGCTGGCCAGCCAGCGGCGGCAGAAAGTGGATCCGAACCAGGATCTGGTGGCCCTGGGGGTGGCCAACCTGGCCGCAGCCGCAAGTGGTGGCTACCCGGTAACGGGTGGGATCAGCCGCTCAGTAGTTAACTTTCAGGCCGGGGCCAACAGCGGCCTGGCTTCGGTGGTGACGGGATCCCTGATAGCCCTGGCGGTGAGCTGGCTGATGCCTCTGTTTACCTTCCTGCCCCAGACGACCCTAGCAGCTATTGTGCTGGTGGCAGTGCTGGGACTGGTGGATTTTCACCCCTTGCTGCAGAGCTGGCGCTACGACCGCGGCGATGCCTTGGTTTGGTTGGCTACCTTTGCCGGCGTGCTGGGGATCGGGGTGGAGCCGGGGATTGGGCTGGGAGTGCTGGTGTCTATCCTCCTCTTCCTCTGGCGGGCCAGCCGTCCCCACATCGCCATTGTCGGCCAGGTGCCTGGCACCGAGCACTACCGCAACGTGCTGCGCCATGAGGTGATTACCGATCCGCGCATCCTGGCAGTGCGGGTGGATGAAAGCCTGTTTTTTGCCAACGCCGCCTACCTGCAGGAGTATCTGCTGCAAGAGGTGGCAGCGCAGCCAGCAGTGGAACAGGTGCTGCTGGTGGCCAGCGCCATTAACTTCATCGACGGCAGCGCTTTGGAGGTGCTGACTCAGTTGGTGGAACGTCTGCGCCAAATGGGGGTGGGCTTTGCCCTGGCCAAGGTGAAGGGGCCGGTGATGGATCGCCTCAAAATGGCGGGGTTTGTGGAGAAAGTGGGCGCCGAGCGCTTCTTCTTGTCCACCCACCAGGCGATGCAGGCTCTCAAATCCCAGGTGACCTCTATGCCGGCAGCCGCTTCCGGATGAGCACAATCGGCGTTTGCTCTGCCGCATTGCCCGCCGGGTTCTTGCGCAGAGCCTGCTCCACCAGCTCCCGCTCCACACCTAGGCTGGCCGCCAAGACGTTGACTTCGCCCAGGTCGTTGGCATCCACAATGGCCACCTCGTAGCCGGTCTGGGCGTGGAGCTCGGCCACCAGCTTGGCTGGATCCCGTGGTCCCAAGACAATGAACTGGTCATAGGGGGGCAAGGTGCCGGTGACATCGTCGATGAGATCCGCCTGCTCCCCCGCCAGGGCATAGAACACCCCTGGGATCCCCAGCAGCTTAGCCAGGGATCCCGCCACAAAGGCCCCCAGTACTCGCCAGGCCCCCGAACAGTCAATGAGCGTCTGCATCCCGTAGCAGCTTGAGAGGCTGGTCTTGGAGGGGAAGAAGTAGCACAGGGTGCGAGCCAGCCAGCCGGGCTGCACCTGCAGGGGATGGCGAAAGTGGCCCTGGACAATGGCTACAGCACTCTCGGAAAGGGCCACGACATCGCCGGGTTGGAAGTGGGGGCCCACGTAGCGCCGCAACACCTCAGCCAGGTCATCGCTGGGGGTGAGCAGATGGGTGGGAATGGCAGCCCAACTCACCAGCCCCTGCTGCTGCCAGCACAGCTCCGCCAAGGGATCCACTTCCTGCAGCGGCAAGATGAGGTGGCTAGTCTTGAGGGTACGCCGCTGCCGCCCGTACTGGACGTAGTCCAGCTCCAGCCAGGCCGAGCGCAAATCTGCCAGTCCTTCCCCCCCTAGTTCAATCTCGACTTCTAGGCCAGTCTGGCTTTGGGGGGTGATGATGTAAGCCTGCCAGTAGTTGTCTTGGCGGGGGGGCAAGTCGGGGTGACGGGAGCGGAGGCGAATTTGGGTATGGATCCCCTCGACGGAGCTGGTGCTGAGCAGATGCAGTCGCGGCTCCACCTGGGCCAAGGTGACCTCAAAAAGGGGGTTGAGATTGCGGGCCACGAAGTCAGCCTGGATGAGCCAGCGGTCGGGGCTGAGGCGGTTGAGGCGCCAGCTCTGCGGCTCCACCACCAAGCAGTCGGCAGGGCGGGTTCTTAGCCAGTACAGCAACGTCCCCCCGCTCAAGAGCAGGCCGGCCGCCACCTGGATCCAGGCCGAGGGATCCCACAGCCAACGCCCGATCCCCCAGAAGCTCAAGAGCATCCCACCCAGTACCCCGGCCACCACACCTCGGCTCACCATCCGGATTGTTGCCATCGGGATCCCACTCCTTCGTTAAGCCCTGCTAAAGCCTCTCCCTTCCTTCAAGTTCGCTCCCTAGACTACAGGTACCGGCCAAGCCCTAGCCATCCTACCGGGAAGCCGAAAGCAAGCTGTAGCAGAATCTCTACCCACATTTCCATCTCAAACACTTAGACTGCAAATAGGTTGCATTCTTTGGTTGCCATGGCCCAGAAACAGTGGTTCAAAAGCTTTGACGACATGATCCAGGGATCCAAAACTCCCATTCTGGTGGATTTTTACGCCACCTGGTGTGGTCCCTGTCAGGTAATGGCGCAGGTGTTGGAGCAGGTGAAGCCCCAGGTGGGGGACGCCATTGCTTTCGTGAAGGTAGATATAGACAAGTACCCCAACATTGCCGCTCGCTGGGGGATCTACGCCGTGCCGACCCTCATCTTGTTCAAGGACGGGAGGCCGGTTGACCGCATCGAGGGACTGCTGCAGCCTCGCGCCTTGGTGGAGCGGTTGCGGGCGCAAGTCAATCTGTCGGTAGGCTAGGTCCCGGCCGACGGCTAGTTCCCGGATAGGCAGCGAGGGCGGCACTAGGTCTTTGCCAGGGCTTGAGGGCTATTTGGGTGTGCCAGTTCTACACGTCCACCTGCCGGGAGAGGTGCCCTACCGCAAAGCCTGGGCTTGGCAGCAGACCAGACTGACCCAGATGATCCGCAATCCCCAGCTACCGGATGGGCTACTGTTGCTTACCCACCCGCCGGTGTACACCCTGGGGGCAGGGGCTGATCCCAAGTTTCTCAAAAGCCTCCCTGGACAGATAGGATCTCCGGACACTCAGCCAGAGTCCCCTGCTACTGGAGGGCCGGAAATCCTGCGGGTGGAGCGGGGCGGCGAAGTGACCTACCACGGGCCAGGGCAGTGGGTGGGGTATGCAATCCTCAACCTCAAACGCCACTGTCTGGATATCCACTGGTACCTACGCCAACTGGAGCAGGTGGTCATCGAGACTGTGGCTTACTTTGGCTTGAGGGGGGAGCGGATCCCTGGCCTAACGGGGGTTTGGGTGGAAGGGCACAAAGTGGCCGCCATTGGCATCAAGGTCTCCCGCTGGATCACCTACCACGGCTTTGCCCTCAACGTCTGTCCAGATCTAGCTGCCTTCGAGGCCATCGTGCCCTGTGGGATCCCTGACCGACCTGTGGGATCCCTGGTGCAGTTTTGTCCGGAGGTGACGATGGCTGCTGTGGCCCCAGTGCTGGTGAAGTCTTTTTGTGAAGTCTTCGGGCTGCAGGCCCAGGCAGTTTCCCTAGAGGAGTGGCTGGGGGGCAAGGAAGAAAGCTGAACTTAGCCGGTTGCTTACTCCACCCCCAATTGGCGCAGCAGTTGCTGAATGATGGTTTGATCGGCAAAGTTGCCGCTTTTGGAAAAGAGAGCCAACGCCTGGCGAAAGTCGGCCATAGCGGCCTCTCGCTTCCCCATTTGCAGGTGGGCTATGCCACGGCTGAAGTAGGCTTCCGGGATTCCCGGATCCAACTGGATGGCCCGCTCGGCATCGGTCAGAGCTTCTTGGGGCTGGCGCAAGGAGTTGTAAACGTAGCTGCGGTTCACGTAGGCCGGCGCATAGGTGGGATCCAGCTGCACTGCTCGATCCAGATCTGCCAAAGCCGCCACCGGATCCCCCCGCAACAACTTGAGGGATCCCTGCCAGTTGAACTCAGAAGCCGTTTTGGGGCCTGAAGTACTCTCAGCAGGAGTTGGCAAAGAGAGGGCAGGGGCAGCAGCCAAGAATGCTGTTAGGAAACTGATCAGGGCCACCCTTCCCAATCGACGCTTCATTGGCTCTGCACTGCTAAGGATCCCAAGCCACTCCAGCATAAACTGTCGGCAAGAGGGGCAACTCTTGAACCTCAATTGGACTTAAAAGGAAAGCTTCTGGAATAGATGAGAAACAGGCAGGGCAAACCCTGGAATGACTTCTTCACCCTCTAGAAGATCTACCGATTTGAGGAGACGATCGGGCTCTTCAGAGCTGCGATACACCAGGATGTAGTGCTCAATGGGGTGGACGAGCCAAACCAGGCGGCTGCCATTTTCAAAGTACTCCACCAGCTTGTCATGAATTTCTTCGATTGTATTGCCGGAAGAGAGCACTTCAACAGCCAGATCGGGGGCACCCTCTAAAAATCCTATGGGCAGTTCGGTCATGCCCTGCAAGCGTTCTTTGGCAAAAAAAGAAATGTCAGGGGAGCGCCAATTGCCACTCTTCATCTTAAAAGCAGTGCTGGAATCTAAAACGACTCCCAGCTTCTTGGACAAAACGTAGGGGGCTAAAGCCGCTAATAGGAGACTGCAGACATAACCATGGAGTGCCCCTGCACTTCCCATATCAATTGGCTTTCCATCAACAACTTCATAGCGATGCCCCTCTTTGGACAACGCCATGAAAGCTTCCGCTGTCCAAGATCTTCCTTCCTGCGATAGCGTAGCTCCAAGGGTCATCTGCAAACTCCCTGTTGCTTCTAGGTCAATTTCCCGCTCTTAAACAGTCTGGCGGCAGCGTAGGTCAAAGCTGCGGGGATAACTCAAGCGGGGAGGCCAAACGCTAGAATAGCTTGGCTTATCCTATCGTACTGACGGGAAAGGCACCTTGATCGAGCGCTACACTCTGCCGGAAATGGGCCAGATCTGGTCCACCGCCCACAAGCTCCAAACCTGGCTGCAGGTAGAACTGGCCGTTTGTGAAGCCCAGGCGGAGCTGGGGCGGATCCCTCAAGAGGCCCTGCAGGAGATCAAAGCCAAAGCCGCTTTTGACCCAGCGCGGGTTTTGGAAATTGAGGCGGAAGTGAAGCACGACGTCATCGCCTTCTTGACCAATCTCAACGAGCACGTGGGTGAGGCGGGACGTTACATCCACCTAGGCCTGACCAGCTCGGATGTGTTGGATACAGCCCTGGCCCTGCAGCTAGTGGCCTCTGTGGAGCTCCTGCAAGCTCGCCTAGCGGATCTCATCGCTGCGCTGCGTGAGCAAGCTCGGCAACACCGCTACACCCTCATGATTGGCCGCACCCACGGCGTCCATGCTGAGCCCATCACCTTTGGCTTCAAGCTGGCCGGCTGGCTGGCCGAGTGCCTGCGCCATCAGGAGCGCCTGGCGCGCCTGCGGGAGGTGGTGGCGGTGGGCAAGATCTCTGGGGCTGTGGGCACCTACGCCAATGTGCCCCCCCAGGTGGAGCAGTTGGCCTGCGCCCGCTTGGGCCTCAAGCCGGATACGGTCTCAACCCAGGTGATCTCGCGGGATCGCCACGCCGAGTATGTGCAGACTTTGGCCTTGATTGGGTCTTCCCTGGAGCGCTTTGCCACCGAGATCCGCCACCTGCAGAGGACGGAGGTGTTGGAGGCCGAAGAGTACTTTGCCCCCGGCCAAAAAGGGTCCTCCGCCATGCCTCACAAGCGCAACCCCATCAAAGCCGAACAACTGACAGGGATCGCTCGCCTCCTAAGGGGGTACGCCCTCTCGGCCTTGGAAAATATCCCCCTCTGGCACGAGCGGGACATCTCCCACAGCTCGGTGGAGCGGGTAATCCTGCCCGATGCTTCCATTCTCTGCCACTATTTGCTGGTCAACATGGCGGATTTGGTGCGCCACCTACAGGTTTACCCTGCCAACATGGAGCGCAACCTCACCCTCTACGGCGGTGTTGTCTTCAGCCAGCAGGTGCTTTTGGCTTTAGTGGAAAAGGGCTTGAGCCGTGAGGAAGCCTACCGTCTTGTCCAAGAGAATGCTCACCGCGCCTGGAACCAGCCTGGCGGGGATTTCCGCGCCAATCTGCTGGCAGATCCCCGGGTGATGGCCCACCTGAGCGAGGCGGAGTTGCAGGCCTGCTTTGACCCGCAGCGGCACCTTACCCACCTAGACGAGATCTTTGCCCGCCTAGGCATTTGAGGATCCCCTATGGTTTGGCAGCGGCAGCACGTTTTGGGCCTGGCGGATTTTGCTCCGGAAGAGTACCAGATCGTTTTGCAGACCGCCGCCAGCTTTCAGGAAGTGTTGACCCGGCGGCTGCCCAAGGTGCCCACCCTGCAGGGAAAGGTGGTAGTGACGCTGTTTTTCGAGCCTTCCACCCGCACCCGCAGCAGCTTTGAGCTGGCGGCTAAGCGCCTGTCAGCCGATGTGCTCAACTTTTCCCCCGGCACTTCTTCCCTGGCCAAGGGGGAAACCATTCTGGATACAGTTCGCACCTTCTTGGCCATGGGCTCCGACGTGCTCATCGTCCGCCACGCCCAGGCCGGGGTGCCGCAGCAGTTGGCCGCCGAGATCGACCGGCGCGGATCCCATACGGGGGTGTTGAATGCGGGGGACGGCCTGCACGAACACCCCACCCAAGGACTGCTGGATCTGTTTACCCTCTGTAGCCATCTGGATCCCCAGCGGCCTCGCCTCGAGTTGCTCCAGGGGGTGAAAGTGGCCATTGTCGGCGACATCCTCCACTCGCGGGTGGCTCGCTCCAACATCTACGCCCTGGTGGCTGCTGGCGCAGACGTCCACCTGGCCGGCCCACCTACCCTGCTGCCGAAAGACTTTGCTCAGTTTGTGCCCGGCCATACCCTACCAGTGCACTGGCAGTTGGAGCCAGCCCTGGAAGGAGCCCGCTTTGTCATTGCCCTGCGCTTGCAGCAAGAGCGGATGAGCGAATTCCTCCTCCCCAGCTTGCAGGAATACCACCACCTTTTCGGCCTCACCCGGCAGCGGCTGCGCCTGTGCCACCCAGAAGTAAGGGTCTTACACCCCGGTCCGGTTAACCGCGGCGTCGAACTCAGTTCTGAGGTGATGGAGGACCCCGACCTCAACCTCATTGAGCGGCAGGTTGCCCACGGCGTGGCGGTGCGCATGGCGCTGCTGTACCTGATGGGGGGCGGGCGGATCCCAGCCTAGAGCCCAGCTCTACCGCTAGTCTGGCTTGCTGGCGGCTCCTTGTTGGTAATGATGGGATCAAGACCTTACCCCTAGAGAGGATCCCTATGACCATTGTCGCCGCTGAAAAGCTGCAGGGCTTGCTCTCGGAGCTGGCCGACATTGAAACCATTACTGATCCGTCAGAAGTGGCCAAGTTGTCCCTGGACTTTTACCACTACAGCCCTGTGCTCAGCCGGCAGTTGAGCGACAAGCGAGGGGATGTGGTGGTGCGCCCAGCAAACGAACAAGAGGTCAAGCGAGTGGCAGCAGCCTGTGCCAAGTGGCGGCTTCCTCTCACCGTACGGGGGGCGGGCACTGGCAACTACGGCCAGTGCATTCCCCTAGCTGGCGGCGTGATCCTAGAGATGAGCAAGCTCACTCAGGTGATCTGGGCCAAGCCGGGGCTAGCGCGGGTGCAGGCAGGGATCAAGCTGGCTGCCATTGACAAACACACCCGCGAGATGGGTTGGGAGATCCGCATGGCTCCTTCCACCTACCGCACAGCCACCATCGGCGGCTTCATTGCCGGGGGCAGCGGCGGCATTGGCTCCGTTACCTACGGCCAACTGCTGGATCGAGGAAACATTCTAGGACTGCGGGTGGTGACGGTGGAGGAAGAGCCGCGGATCCTGGAGCTGCGGGGAGACGACGTGTTCAAAGTCAGCCACGCCTGGGGCCTCACCGGGATCATCACCGAGGTGGAGATCCCCCTGGCGCCGGCTTACCCGTGGGCAGAACTGATTGTAGCCTTCCCTCCTGAGGGGGGGTTTATGCCCTGCGCCCGGTTTGGCCAGGCTCTGGCCGCTGCCGATGGCATCCTAAAAAAACTCATCAGCCTGCATGCTTGGCCGATCCCCAGCTATTTCGCGCCGCTACGGGGTTATTTGCCGGAGGGATCTGCTGTAGCCCTGTTGATGGTGGCCGAATGCAGCCTGGAGCCGCTGCTAGAGCTCATCCGGGAGCATGGCGGCCAGGTGGTCTACAACAAAACGGCCCAGGAGGCCGCCAAAGGGATCTCGCTGGGGGAATTTTCCTGGAACCACACCACTCTGCACTGCCGCAGCGTGGATCCCAATTTGACCTATCTGCAGTCGATTTTCCCGCCTGACCGGGAGCTGAAGCTGGTGCAGCATCTGTACGAGCACTTTGGCGACGAAGTGCTGATGCACTTGGAAATGATTCGCCTTGGGGGACAGGCCATCCCCGTGGGTCTCCAAATTGTCCGCTTTACCACCGAAGAGCGGCTCAACGAGATCATGCGCTACCACGAGGCCCAGGGAGTGTTCATCGCCAACCCCCACACCTTCATCCTCGAAGAGGGAGGCCGCAAGGTGATGGATCCGCGCCAGGTCCGTTTCAAAGAAGAGGTGGATCCCTATGGGCTGCTCAACCCGGGCAAGACGCGCACCTGGCAAGGCCGAGCTTCTGCTTAAAAGGGGGAAGGCAGATGCTGGGGCAATAGCAGCAGCAAGGGCGGGAGAAACAGCCAAGCTGCCACCGCCACAGAAGCCAGCGCTGCCACCAACACTGCCCCAGCAGCACAGTCTTTGGCAACTTCTGCCAGCAGGTGATAGCGACTGCCCAAGGTGAGATCCACCACTGCTTCTAGGGCAGTATTCACCAGCTCGAGAGCCATCACCAGCCCACTGGTCAGGCTGATCAAGGCCATCTCCACGGCGCTCAACCGCAGGGCCAGGCCCAAGCCAAAGGCCAACACCGCTGCCAGGAGGTGGATGCGAAAGTTGCGCTGGGTGCGAACGGCGTACAGCAAGCCCCTGCCCGCATAGTAAAAACTCTTGCCCAGGTTGGTGGCCACGCACCAAGAAAGGGGGCGCCGCCAGGGATCCTCCCTTGGAGACTCAACCGGCGCAATAGAATCATCTGCCCAGCGCAGGGGCGAGGGAAAGCGACTAGGGCTGTCGGCCATGAGACACCTCCAAATCTTCTTGGATGGCAGCAAGCAGGTTTTGCTGTTGCTGTAGCATGCGCTGTAGGGAAAGTTCATCGGGGTGATCCCACCCCAGAAGATGCAGCAGCCCGTGACTGGCCAGCCAGGCCAGCTCGTGGGACAGTGAGTGTCCTTGCGCCTTGGCCTGGGCGCAGGCGGTAGGCACAGAAATCACAATATCCCCCAGTAGACGCACTCCTGTTAGCTTCTGCACCTCCACAGGAGCAGCCATTTCCTCAGCGGCAAAGGCCAGCACATCGGTGGGGGCGTCGATGTGACGAAACTCGCGGTTGAGCTGGCGAATGCGTTCGTCGGAAGTAAGGCAGAGGCTGAGTTCGCAGGGATCCGTCACCCCCAGCTTACCCAACCAAACCTCAAACCAACGTCGCCAAGTGGCCTCCTCAATGGGGCTGGGGACCTGCAGCTCCAGGTACAGATCCAGAAACCCCTCCATGCAGCTCTCGCTCACACCATGCCCCCTATTCTACTGGCTTGCTCAAGTTAAGCTCGGCTTGGGAGCTGGGGCTGCCTTCCTCTGTTCGACAAGCTGCGCCAGCGCTTGCCGTAGCCGGTTTTCCAACCTCTGTTGGCTATCGTTAAACAACTCCGCCGGGAACAGATCCCCAGCAAGGCCGACGGCCCAGGCCCCTGCCCGCAAGTACTCCGCAGCATTGGCTAGGGTAACCCCGCCGGTTGGGATCAAAGGCAGGGATCCCAGCACTGGCTGGAGGTGGCGCAAGTAGCGGGGTCCTCCCAGGCTTTCTGCTGGAAACACCTTCACTGCCGCTGCCCCTGCTTGCCAAGCTCTCCAGATCTCGCTGGGGGTGAGCGCACCGGCAACGATGGGCAGCCCCACCTCCTGGCCCCAGCAGATGAGGTTCTCGTCGGTGAAGGGGCAAACACAGAACTGGGCTCCTGCCTGCCAAGCTTGCTCTGCCATCTGCCGATTGAAGACACTGCCCACCCCTACCCAACACTGCGGGTGCTCCCGTCGCAGGTGGCTAACTAGCTGCAAATACTGGGGAACTTGCGTGGTGATTTCGATGTGGCGGATCCCGGCTCGGATGGCCAGAGTGGCCCCCGCCAGGGCTTGGGCGTAGCTGGCCAAGAGGCGAATCACGGCAATCAAGGGCTGCTGCCATAAGTCAAGTAGCCAGAGGTGCTGTGACCCATTCCTGAAACTGCGTTCAGAACTCTCGAAGGCCATCTTTTGCAGTTGCCCAGCTTAGGTTTACCACCATTTTCTGCACTGGAGCCCGGTTTTGCCTTACCAGCCAGTAGCCTGATAGGTCGCAAACGACCGCCCTTGGTATCTTTAGGGGCGGTAGCTGCTGAGAGTGGGGGGAGCGATGAGTCTCAGGAGGAAGGCAAGCAGCCTAAAGGCATGGGCAATTCTGGGGTTGCTGGCCCTCCTGCTGTGGGGAGGATGGATGAGGGTTGCTCCATCGCAGGCGCAGAGTGTCCACCAACTGCAACAGCGGCAGCAGCACATCCAACAGCAAATCCAGCGCACCCGGCGCCGTCTTGGGGAGCTGCGCCAAGCTGAAGAAGAAGCCCGCCGGCGCATGGGATCCCTGCAGCGAAACCTTCAACAGACCGAAGTTAGCCTGCGGGACAACCAATACCGGCTCGAGCAAGCCCAGAAAGGGCTAGAGCAAGCGCAGCAAGAGTTGCAAGAGCTGGAAGAGCGCCTGAGACGGCAGCAACGGGGTACGGCTGCCCGCTTACGCTACATGCAGCGGCAGGGAGCTGAACAGTGGTGGGCTTTGCTGCTCACCAGCCGTGACCTCAACGAGTTTTTTGACCGCCGCCACCAATTGCAACTGTTGATCGAGGCGGATCGGCAGTTAATCCAAAAGCTGCAGGCGATGGTCAAGGAGGTGGAGCAACAGCGCATTGCCCTGGAGGCGCAGCGCAACGAGATCTCCCTAATCCTGCAGGAGCTGGCGGCCCAGAAAAACCAACTGCAGCAGCAGGCTGCCCTCCAAGAGCAGCTCATAAGCCGCTTGGCCAAAGAGCGTGCTGCCTACGAGGCAGCCCAACGGCGTCTGGAAGCCGACTCCCAACAGCTGACCCGTCTCATCCAATACCTGATCGCCCAACAGGCTCAGCAGCGAGGGGGCAGGGATCCTGTTCAGGGAACAGGCCGGCTGATCCCACCGGCGCACGGGCCGATCACCAGCGGCTTCGGCTGGCGGGTTCACCCCATCTATGGCATCAGCCGCTTCCACACCGGGATCGATTTTGGTGTGCCCACTGGCACCCCCGTGAGAGCGTCAGACCGAGGCACCGTCATCTACGCCGGCTGGTACGGCGGCTACGGCTACACGGTCATTGTCAACCACGGCGGCGGTATCACGACCCTCTACGCCCACAACAGCCGCATCACCGCAGGGGTAGGCCAAAAGGTTCAGCGCGGGCAAGTCATTGCTGCTTCCGGCTCCACTGGCCTTTCCACCGGCCCCCACGTTCACTTTGAGGTGCGAGTCAATGGCCAGCCGGTCGATCCCCACCGCTATCTGTAGAGCAACGCCTCTGCCGGCAGGGGCTGCAGGGATCCCGCCTGCAAAAGCCAGCGCACATCGGCAATAGAAGACAGCTCCTCTGGGTCGTGGGAAACCACCAGCACCGTCCAAGTGGATTTCAGCCGGGCCAACAGCTCGATCACCTGCTGTCGCACCGACCAGTCTAGCCCCGCTGTCGGCTCATCCAGCAGCAGCAACAGGGGGCCGCGAACAAGCTGCACCGCCAAGGCCAGGCGCCGCTGTTGCCCGCCACTGAGGCGGTTGGGGGAGCTCTGGAGAGGGATCCCTTCTAGTCCCACTTGTTTGAGGGCGTTCTCAACTTCCTTTGGGGTCAGCTCCGGGTGGCCAAAGCGCATTTCTTCCAGCACCGTCAGGCCACAGAAGTGCCGCTCGGGAAACTGAAACACCAGCCCTGCCAGGCTGCGCAGCTGCTGAGGAGAGAGCTCTGTTCCTCCCCAGGCAATCCGCCCGCGTGTGGGCCGCGCCAAGCCGGCCAAAATTTCCAGCAGGGTGCTTTTGCCAGCCCCACTTTTGCCCACAATCAGCCCCAACTGGTTCAAGCCCAGCTCAAAGGAGAGGTCGCGAAGAATCGGCTGGGGAAGGGCTGCCGGATGGTAGAAAAGGTGCTGCACCTGCAACATGGGCGCCTGAGCTGGAAGAGTTGAAGACTAAAGCCATTCTTCTAGGCGCCCAAGCTGCTCCCGGAAGCCATAGGTGAGTTCGCGGTACCACTCCCGCAGCTCAAATTGATCCACAGCCCGACGCAAAGCTTCTTGCGACCGCTCGATTGGGCGCAGGGCGGCAGGTGGGATCCCTTCTTGGGCAGCCCATTGTTCGAACAGAGCTAGCTCCGTTTGCAGGTAGAGAATAAGATTGGCCACATCCTGAGGATGGGGGTAGTGAGTGGCATCTGGCATAGAGGACTTAACCAGCGGAACTAGCTCCATTTTGGCCAAGAATCCACTCTGCTGCCGCCCAAACCCAGCAAGATTCGGGAGGAGGTTTTCTCCGCCCCTGCCTACTTCCGCGAGATAATACAAGGGAAAACGCTCACTGCTGTCACTCATGACCCAAAAGCTTTTGTTCGTGTGTCTGGGCAACATCTGCCGTTCTCCCGCTGCTGAGGGAATCACCAACTACTTGCTGCGCAGCAGCGGCTACGAAGAAGCCATCATTTGTGACTCGGCAGGGACAGCCGCCTATCACATTGGCAGCCCGCCGGATCGGCGCATGCGCCAGGTTGCCCAGCGCTACGGGCTAGAGCTGCAGGGCCGGGCCCGCCAAATCCATCCTCTGGATCTGCGGGAGTTCGACTTGATCCTGGCCATGGATCGGCAAAATTACCGAGATATCCTGAGCCTAGATCCCCAGAGGAAATACGCCGAGAAGGTGCGCCTAATCTGCAGCTACTGTCGTTCTCACACCGATGAAGAAGTTCCAGACCCGTACTATGGGGGCGAGGCTGGATTTCACTATGTCATCGAGCTACTTTGGGATGCCTGCAGCGGTCTCCTAGAGTCGCTAATCCCTGGGATCCAATGCCCGCCGTTGCCAACCCAGCCTTCCCAGCCTTCTGCATCCCCTCCTGCTGCATAGGCAGGCCTGCTAGGTAAGGCCCTAGAATAGTCGGTTAATGCCTAGAAGCTTCTCTACAACAACTAGCCCCTAGCAGAAAACTCTTTCCCAGCCGGAAGTGTACTTTTTGTAAGGGTGGAGCTATGACCTTTCCCACAGCAACTTTGGGTTACCCCCGAATTGGTAAAAATCGTGAGCTGAAGAAGGCGCTGGAGTCCTTTTGGAGTCAAAAATCTGACGCGACTAGTCTCCACCAAAGCCTGCAACAGGTGATGTTGGCCAACTGGCAAACCCAGAAAGATGCAGGTATTGACCATATCGGTATTGGAGACACTTCTCTCTATGACTTGGTTCTGGACTGGGTTGTATTTTTGGGACTGATCCCCAAGCGGTTTCGCCACTTGTCGGGTCTCGACCAGTACTTTGCCATGGCCCGAGGGAAAGAGAATATCCCGGCCCTGGAAATGACCAAGTGGTTTGATACCAACTACCATTACCTAGTGCCAGAGATCGATGAGGATACTCAACCTAAAGCGGATTTTTCTAGTTTCCTGGAAGTAGTTAACCAAGCACAAAGCCTTCTGGGACAAAGAGCTGTTCCCATCATTCTTAGCCCCGTAACCCTACTTTGCCTGAGTCGCCTCAAGGGAAGTTTGCAAGAGCATTTGCATCGTTTACTGCCCTTGTATGCTGAGTTGCTGAGGCAGCTCGCTGCCCGTGGCGTTACTGAAGTGCAGTTCCACGAGCCAATCTTAGTTACAAGCCGAGCAGAAGCCCTAAGAGAAGCAATTACAACTACGTATACCCAATTGGCCACTGCGGAGGTTCCAATTCACCTTGTAACCTATTTTGATGACTTGGGGAACACCTATCCCTGGGTTGTGGAATTGCCAGTGGCAGGCATTGGTCTAGATTTTACGCGGGGGAACAATTTAGAACTTCTGCAGACATATGGCTTTCCCCGGAGCAAGCAATTGGGCGTGGGTCTGGTTGATGCGCGCAACGTCTGGAAAATTCGTCCCCAGCGGGTGCTTTCTATCCTAGAGAGCATCCAAAAGGTTACCACCAATTTGCGAATTCAGCCTTCTGCGTCCTTGCAATTTGTGCCCTATGATGCCCGACGGGAAACCCACCTGCCCACTCCTCTGCGTCAAGTGCTGAGTTTTGCAGAACAGAAGCTAGAGGAAGTTGTCCTCCTGGCCCAGGGAGGTTCAGCAGCCCAAGAGCAACTGGCTGTCATTGAAGCCCAGTGGCAGGAATTTGCCCAGTTTAGCCCCCCAAATCCAACTGTACGGGAGCGAGTTCGCCAGATAACCCCCCAAAGCCTGGAGCGTGCTCTACCCTACGACCAACGCCGCCCTCTGCAGCCTCAACTGCCCTTTTTGCCCACCACCACCATTGGCTCGTTTCCCCAAACTGAGGAAGTACGACAACTGCGGGTCAAGCGCAAACGTGGCGAGATCACTCAGGCGGAGTACGAAGCAGCCATTGATGCGGAAATTGCCCGTTGCATTCGGTGGCAGGAGGAGGTGGGGCTAGACGTTTTGGTTCACGGGGAATTCGAGCGCACCGATATGGTGGAGTTTTTCGGGCAACAGCTAGAAGGCTTTGCCTTTACAGAACACGGCTGGGTGCAGAGCTACGGTAGCCGTTGCGTACGTCCACCCATTATCTATGGTGACGTGGCGCGCCGCCAGCCCATGACGGTGCGGGAGTTTCGTGTGGCCCAATCCCTGACTTCCAAAATTGTAAAAGGGATGTTAACAGGGCCCGTAACCCTATTGAATTGGTCTTTTGCACGGGACGATCTCCCAAGACGGGAGCAGGCAATGCAAATTGCTTTGGCATTGCGGGATGAGGTGGCTGACCTGGAGGCTGCAGGCGCCAAGATGGTGCAAATTGATGAGCCAGCCCTGCGGGAGGGTCTACCCCTAAAGCAAGAACGTTGGGATGAATACTTATCTTGGGCGGTAGACGCTTTTCGCTTGACTGCAGGCGTTGCTAAGCCGGAAACCCAAATTCACACTCACATGTGTTACTCAGAGTTTGGCGACATCATGCCCCACATTCAGCGCTTGGACGCAGATGTACTGTCCATTGAAAATAGCCGCAGCAACAACGAAACCCTGCGACAAATTGCGGAGGCAGGCTACCAACATCAAGTGGGGAATGGAGTTTACGACGTCCACAGCCCAGTAGTACCTACTGTAGAGCAGATTGTTCAACAACTGAAGACCGCTGTGGAGCTTCTGCCACTGCAGCAAATCTGGGTAAATCCTGACTGTGGACTGAAAACCCGCCGCTGGGAGGAGGTCATCCCTGCTTTGAAGAACATGGTGGCAGCAGCAAAAACGCTGCGGGAAGAAATCTCTTCCTCAGCCCAGTAAAACAACTTGCCGCCATAGAGAGGAGGCGGTGGTGGCAAGCTAGAGGGTTCTGCTACAGGCCACTACACCGCCTCTACTTTAGTTGGCAAGTGCTAACGGTGGGTGTTCTCCCGGCGCTAGCTTGATAGGCTACCACTTAAGCAGGTTAAATCTCTCCATATCAATGGTGGCGCGATTGCGGTAGATCCCGAGCACAATGGCCAAGCCTACAGCGGCTTCAGCAGCAGCCACGGTGATGACAAACACCGAGAACACCTGGCCGCGAATCAGAGCTGAATCGACAAAGTTGGAGAAGGCCATAAAGTTGAGGTTCACTGCATTGAGCATCAGCTCAATGGACATCAGCACCCGAATGGCATTGCGGCTAACGATCAACCCATAGATGCCAATGCAAAAGAGGATCGCTGCTACTACCAAGAAAAACTGCAGTTGCAACATCGCGATGAGCTCCATGTAGATACACAATGACAGGGGCCTCGGGAAAGCTCTAGGTTTTATGGTCGAGAGCAGTCAGCTTTAGCGGGTGCTCACCAGCTCTACCGGTCGTTCTGACTCTGATTCCAGCTGGGGTCGGGCCCGCTCCAGCAAGCTCAGATCCCCTTCTCCGGCTTGGGGAAGAACAAACTCCCGCCGCGCCAAGACAATGGCCCCAATCAACGCCATCAGCAGCAGAACGGAGGCCAGCTCAAACGGCAACAGATAATCGCTAAAGAAATGCCCCCCGATCACCATAGCGCTGCTTAGAGGCTGGATTGGCTGCAGAGGCCAAGGAGTGTTGAAGGCCATCACCGTAAGCAGGGCAAACAGACCCAAACACACTGCCGCTGTCACTCCGTTGCGCAGCCAGCCCAGCTTCAGAGGGGCAAAGGTGTAGCGCCGGTTCACCAGCATAATGGCAAACAGGATCAGTACGTTGACGGCGCCGACGTAGATCAAAACTTGGGCGGCAGCCACAAAATCAGCATTCAAAAGAAGGTACAGCCCGGCTATGCTCAGGAAAACGCCCCCGAGCAGAAAACCGGAATAGACAATGCTGGGGGCCCAAACCACGCCTAGCGCGAAGCCAATGGCCATCGCCGATAGCACCACAAACGTAACCAGTTGTACGCCTTCTCCGAGGGTCATGAGAGATCCGTCCTTAGCCAGTTTCTATTGCTGCTCCCTTACCACTGTACTGTCCTGGCGGATTTAAGAGAAGCCCGACTCCTTTTTCAGATCGATAGAGAAATCTCTAGAGTTGGGTCTCACCAACTGTCGCCCGCTCCGTCACCTATGCTGCTACCGCCACCGAAGTCTGAATCTCCACCGAAGTCTGAATCTGTGTCTGTGTCGCTGAGCTCGGGGATGACCACCTCTCGCTCGCTGCGGTACCCGCAGATAGGACAGCTCAGGATTTCCAGCTTCAAGCCGCTAGAGGAATAGGTGGCTTCCCTGAGAACCTGTGTGGTGAGTCAAGGGTGAGAGCTTGACACCGGGGGCAATAGAGGTGGCGATAAAATGCATTCTCGCGAACAACCACAGCTGCCCCCTGACAGCTAGGGCAAAACCAGCCGTAGTAGCTGGCTCTGCCCCGGCTTTTGGCCAAGCGATCTCCCGGGGAGAGGCACGTATCGAGAACTTGCGCCTGGATGGGGCGCATGGGTCGACCGCAGCTTTGGCAGACCACGGGCTGAAAGGGGATCCCCTGCTTCTGGCACAGGGTGCCGTCGGTCACCACAGCCGCCAGGAGGGGCAGCGTCAGCACCAGCCAGTTGCCACTGGCCGACATCAGGAAGAGGCCAAGGCAAAGGGAGCCGGAATAGAGAAACAGTCGAATGGGATTGCTCTGGAGCGAAGAGAGAGCAGCCGCCTCTAGGAGCGAAGAGAGAGTAGCCGCCTCTTGAGTTCGACGGGTCAGGGGGATAGCTCGTCTTGTCCCTCGCTCGGCCTTTAGGTAGACCGGCAAGCGGGAGCGCTGCCACCCCACCCCTAGGATGATGATCCCCAATAGCAGCAGGATCCCTTCCACCAGGGAAGAATCAATGCCCTGGGCCACTGCCCCAGAAGAAGTTGCAATCGTTGAGGTGGTAACTCCAGAAGCTGCCGCAGGAACATTTGCAACGGGCTGGCCCTGCAACACCGAGGTCAACTGCCGCACCCCCGCCAGAGTGCCGCCATCAAAATCCCCATTGCGAAACCGAGGCAGGATCTGCTGGTCGATAATCTGCTGGACTCGGCTGTCGGGGAGGATAGCGACCAGGCCCCTGCCCGTTTCGATTTCCACCCGCCGATCCCCTACCGAGATGAGAAACAAAACCCCGTTGTTTTGGCCTGCCTTGCCGATCCCCCAGTAGTTAAATAGCTGCGTGGTGAAGTCTTTTGGTGTTGCATATCCCTGAGTATTCGGCACGGTAACCACTGCCATCTCGGCACTGGTGCGATGCTCAAGCTGAGTGATAAGACGGTTGAGCTCGTTTTCGGTGCTGCTGCTGAGGACGTTGGCGGTATCGGAAACCCACCCTCCGTACTGACGGCGGGGGTTGGGCACCTGTTCAAGGGTAATGGCCCAAGCGGGCTGCGGCAGCAGGGATACAACTAGCAAAACTGCCGCCCAAACTTTCGGCATGGCTTACCTGGCTGAGCGCTGCCTAGGTTCTAGCACAGCTGTCTCGGCTAGACTGGCAGTCCTTTTCCCAGGGAGAGAGGGGAGTTGGGGAACGGTTGAGAAAAGCCGCTTCTTGTTGCTAGTAATTGTTAACAGCAACCGGCCCTCAGTCCGGCCAAGGGAGCCAGGCTTCTTCTTGCCATTCCACTTCAAAGCACTCCCGGGCGGCCTGGAGAAAATGTTCGATCAAAGCAGGGATCCCTGGCGCCGTGGGGCAAATGTTGTAGATACCAATCACCTGCGAGCCGGGCAGATACCGTTCCCACAGCTCTAAATTGGGCCGCAACAGGAGGGATCCCTGTTGCAAGATCCCCCAAGGCTGCCACAGTTGGGCGTTGCCCATGAGCTTTTTGCCTCGCCAGCTCAAGTCAGCGCGGGTACGGGAGGCAAAGCAACTGATTTTATTGCGGTAGCCTGGATTTGGGGTTGGGCGGTTCTGACCATCCGTCCGGCTGGGAGCAGAAACAGGCGGATCCACTTCAACGCCCAGCGCGGCCAGCCCCTGAACCCAAAAGCGGCAGCAGAAGTCGTACACGCAGGCTCGCTGCAAACGGGGTAGGCGAGCTTGGAGGTAAGAGAGGGGCAGCACCAAGCTGTAGGTGAGCTCTGCCCCCTCTTCAGCCGCCTGATGCAACACCGCCCTTCCCCCCGTGGGCCGGCGCACCACTGGGATCCCTGGCGGGGGATCCCAAACCTGATGCCTACCTAGAGAAAGGGTGAGCCGATCCCAGCCATAAAAGCGCAAGTAGGGCCTAGGGGCGTGGCGCAGCCGCTGCAAAAGCCAAAAGTCCTGTTCCATTTGCCAGTTGCCAGCGGCCACGCGATAGGGCAGCCAAGAGCCCTGGGATCCCATCTCAAGCAGGCGGAAACTCTGCTCGGAGCGGCTCGTCGTACTCGTCGGCCAGGCTGGCCACAATGGTAATGGCGCGGGAGATCTCGCCTGCGGTGATCCCTTCCAGGGTGCGGTAATGGTTTAACACCACCTGGTTGTTCCAGATGCAAAAGCGCGCCTCCAGAGTGTCGCTCCAGTTCTTCTCCAGCAGCTTCTGCATAAGCTTAGCCGGCTCCGCCACCGGCAGAGAGAGAACGGGAGACCACACCAACAGGGTATCTTCGGGGGATTCGCCGCTCAGGTGGACGAACACTTCCACCGTGCCGTAGGTGAATTTCCAGGTGTGCCCCTGCTCGTGGTTTTCGTAGGCGGCATCTTCTTTGAGGCTGGAAACCACCGCCGAGACTATTTCAACGTAGAGAGGGGGCTCTTCCACTAGTCCTGGAAAAACCTCTGAGGAACGTTCGATGAGCGGCTCGCTGTAGGCCATGGCCTTTTTCCCTACTCCCTGTCAACCACCTTAACTATACTCCCTAGGAGTCTGAGCTCCTAGCCGGATCCAGCTTGCGCCAGAATGGAGCTGCTTTGGGTTAACTGCAAGCGCTATGGCAACTGCATCTAGCCCATCCCAGAAAGCTATTGGTATTGTGGGGGCCTTGCCAGAAGAAGTGGCCATGCTCACCCAGGCCATGGAGACCCATTCCGTCCATACCTACTTGGGGCGGCAGTTCCATCAGGGATCCCTGGCTGGGCAGCCGGTGGTGGTGGTCCAAGGGGGGGTGGGCAAGGTGCGGGCGGCAACTACGGCAGCTCTGCTGGTGGCTCATTTCCCCATCGGGGGAATCATCTTTACCGGCGTGGCCGGCGCCTTGGCCGATCATCTCCAGATGGGAGATGTGGTGCTGGCCCATGCCGCCATCGAACACGATTTTGGCACTGGCCGCCCAGAGGGCTTTGTCTTGGGGATCGACTTCATTCCCGAGTTGCGCCATCCTCTAGCCGAGGCCGATAGGGCCCTCTACGACCTGATTGTGCCTCAGCTGGAGCGGATCCCCCTCCACCCTCTGCAGGGACGGCAACCGGCCATCCACCAAGGTCTAGTAGCCACCGGCGATGTATTTGTGGCCGACGCCAACCTACGGCGCCAAATTCGCGAGCGCACCGGGGCCCTGGTGGTGGAAATGGAAGGAGCGGCAGTGGTGCGGGTGGCGCAAGAAGCTGGGATCCCTTGTCTGCTGGTGCGATCGGTCAGCGATGTAGGAAGCGATACCGATTTTCTAACTTTTTTTCAGACAGCGGCTCTCAACTCGGCAGCGGTGGTTCACAGCGTTTTGCAAAGCTTGCCTCCTCCGCTCTGAAAGACTTATACAACTCCGGAAAAAAGCGGACTTTTGCTCCAGGTTGAGGCTTTCTTCCCGCTCCTACTAGGCTTAGCTAATCCACATGAAGGCAGAAAGGTGCGTTGGCGAGGTTGCCCGGTGTGCCCCAAAGTGGCCTCCGGCCCGCTATGCGAACGGATGGAGTTCAAGTCGAGGACTAGAGGAAAGCCCTCATCAATCTAGCCGCGGGGAGGAAGCGCCGCCCGCTAACAGAAGTTACTAATCCTACTCCGGTGCAAGTGGCCAAGATAGAAGCCACCTAGCAGGCTTAAGAACCTCGCACCGCTAGCGCAAATGCTACTTTCTTCCCGGCAGCAGTTTCCCTGTTCGCGCCGGCGAGACGGAGCCCTCAACCTTTAGCCCTGGAGTAGCTTACCGCCAGAAAAAAGCTTCAGCCCCTGCCTTTAGACAGGGGCTCTCTCTAAGCTAAGTCGGAGCGAAAGGATTTGAACCTTCGACCCCCACTACCCCAAAGTGGTGCGCTACCAAGCTGCGCTACGCCCCGACGCACCTGTACCAGAGATCCTCTCTGGAGGTGCTCTACTAAGCTAGCACTAGAAACTGGATCTTGGCAAGAGCTCCCCCCCGGCTGCCAAATCCTGCAAGGGACATGCTAGCCTGGTTAGGCTGTCAAAATCCCACACGCCTGAACCACCGGGTGCCCTTAACTGGGATCTGTTCAGGCGGAGGCTAACCCGTAGGAGATAACTGAACCATGAGCATTGTTACTTTGCCTCAACTGTTGGAGGCTGGAGTTCACTTCGGTCACAAGGCCAGCAGCTGGAACCCCAAGATGCGGCCCTACATTTTTGCTGAGCGCAACGGCATCCACATCATTGACTTGGTGCAGACAGCCCGCTACCTCAATGAAGCCTATGAATACGTGCGGGAGGGTGCTGAGAAAGGCTGGCGCTTCCTATTTGTCGGCACCAAGCGGCAAGCTGCTGGGATCATTGCCCACGAAGCCACCCGCTGTGGCAGCTACTACGTCAATCAGCGCTGGCTGGGGGGCATGCTCACCAACTGGGCCACGATGAGAACCCGTATTGATCGCCTCAAAGAAATCGAAGAGATGCAAAACAGTGGCCTGCTCGACCGCTTGCCCAAACAAGAAGCAGGCCGCCTAAGGCGTGAGTTGGCCAAGCTGGAGAAGTACCTAGGCGGCATCAGAAACATGCGCCGGCTCCCCGACGCTGTGATTATCGTCGATCAGCGGCGCGAAGCCAACGCCGTCCGAGAATGCATCAAGCTTAAGATCCCCATCATCTCCCTCCTAGATACCAACTGTGACCCTGACCTCAGCGACGTCTTCATCCCCGCTAATGACGATGCCATTCGAGCGATCAAGCTGATTGTAGGCAAGCTGGCCGATGCCATCTACGAGGGGAGGCATGGGCAGCTCGACACCGTCGAAGAGGAAGAGTACGACTACGAGGGGGCTATGGATCTAGAAGAGGACATTTTGGAAGATCTGGGAGACGAAGGCGAAGCCGACGAGGGCGAGTAGCCCCAAAGGGATTCCAGACCCCCTGGCATTCCCTTGCCTCCTTTCTGCCCCATACCCTTGGGGAGCTAGGTTTAGAATTATTTCCCAGGGGAGCGGCTGCGGAGCTTCCGACGGGGAGAGGGAACCCCTCCCGTGCTAGGCTACAAGAGTAAATAGCTAGCGGCGCGGCGTACTCTGGGGAGCTGCTTTTGTAACCCAGCTTGGAGATCTGTGGTTGGCTTGCCAACTGTAAGGCTGCTCAAAGCCCCTAGCTTTAGCCAGGTGCAGCTTACACCGCGCCATATCCTTCACTTTAGCTGAGGAACTCTCATGAGCGACACCAAGACCAGTGTCAAAATCGATCCCCAACTTGTCAAAAAACTGCGCGAAGAAACAGGCGCAGGCATGATGGATTGCAAAAAAGCCCTGGAAGAAGCTGGCGGCGACAGGGAGAAGGCTATCGTCTTGCTGCGCCAGAGGGGCTTAGCAGGAGCAGCCAAGAAGGCTGGCCGCATTACCGCTGAGGGAGTTGTTGATAGCTACATCCACTTCGGCAACCGGATCGGCGTTTTGGTAGAGGTCAACTGCGAGACAGACTTTGTAGCCCGTAACGAAGAGTTTAGAAAGCTGGTTCAGGACATCGCTAAGCAAATTGCCGCCTGCCAAAACGTGGAGTACGTCAGCATTGACCAGATCCCTCCTGAAGTGGTGGAGCGGGAGAAGGCCATCGAGATGGGCAAAGAGGATCTGGCTAGCAAGCCCGAGCATGTGCGGGAAAAAATTATCCAAGGTCGCCTTGAAAAGCGCCTGAAAGAGCTATCTCTAATGGATCAGCCCTTCATCAAAGATCCCTCGATCACCGTAGAGGAATTGGTCAAGCAACACATCGCCAAGCTGGGAGAAAACATCCGGGTGCGGCGGTTTGCTCGCTTTGTCTTGGGAGAAGGAATTGAGAAAGAAAAGACGGATTTTGCCGCTGAAGTGGCTGCCCAGGCAGGTCTGAACCCGGCCGAGCCTCAGCCGACACCAGCGGAGGCAGCTCCTCCCGAGCCTGCTGCAGGGGCTGCTGAGCCCGCAGCCGCCGAGGGCAAGCCTGCCAAGAAGGGCTCTACCAAGAAGAAATAGCCTCAGCCCAACTTTAGCCGCTAACCTTGGCGCGCTTGGCTCCGACGGCCTTTTCCTGTTCCCGCCATGAGCTACGTTTTGCGCAATGCGCTGATCCCCACTGCTAGCGGCTACGAGACGACAGATGTCCGCATTGAAGGGGAGCAAATCGCCGCTATCGGCAAGGGGTTGTTGGCAGGGGCGCCAGGCAGCGTGGAACTGAACGCTGACAACAAGCTCCTGCTGCCGGGCTTTGTTAACGCCCACACCCATTCTTCCGAGCTGTGGCAGCGAGGGATCATCCCGCCCTACCCGCTAGAACTTTGGCTAGCGCAACTCCATGAGTACGCGCCGCCGGATCCAGAAAAGATTTATCTCAGCGCCCTGGCGACGGCGGTGGAAACTCTGCTTAGCGGCGGCACGACCGTAGTGGATCACCTGATCCTCATTCCCGGCCAGGAGCTGGCCACTGTTGAGGCAGCCGTGCGGGCCTATCGGGAGGTCGGGATCCGCGCCTTCATTGGTCCGCTGCTTCAGGATCAGGCTCTCCCCGCTTGCCTGCCGGGTGGAGAAGGGGGGTCGGCAGCCTATCCCCTCTCTACCGCCGAGGTGTTGGCCATGCTGGAAGAGGCAGTTCAAAAGTATCACCGGCCTGAGGAAGGCATCAGCCTAATGGTGGCCCCCACCGGCATCCAACTCTGCTCCGACCAGCTGTTCGAAGGCTGTGCTGAGCTCAGCCAGAAGTACAACCTGCCTCGCCACGCCCACCTCTTGGAAACCCGCGCCCAGCAACTGCTGGCCCAGGAAAAGTACGGCTGTAGTGCTGTGGAGCATCTGGAGCGCCTGGGCTACCTAGACCGAAAAACTTCCCTAGCCCACTGCGTTTGGCTGACTGCAGGCGATATCGAGATCTTGGCCCGTGCAGGCTCGACGGTTGTTCACAACCCCTTAAGCAACCTGCGCCTGGGCAGTGGCATTGCCCCTATCTTGAAATACCGTCAAGCGGGGATCAACGTGGCCTTTGGCTGCGACGGGGCGGCCAGTAACGACTCCCAGGATCTCCTAGAGGCGATCAAAATCGGCACCATCCTGCACAACGTCACCGATCCCGACTACCGGCACTGGATCTCCCCCCGCGAGAGCGTTGAAATGGCCTCCCGTGGTGGGGCCATCGGCCTGGGGCTAGGGGACAAGCTGGGATCTCTGGAAGTGGGCAAGCAGGCTGACCTGGTGCTCTATGATCTCACCCAACTGTCGCTGCTACCTCGCACGGATCCCATTGGGCTACTGGTGCTGGGCCGGCCCACCCAAGCAGTCCACAGCGTCTGGATCAGGGGAAAACAAGTGGTGGCCGATGGCGAAGTAACGACGGTGGATGTAGCCAAGCTGCGGCAGGAGCTATTTCGACACAGCTCCTGGGATCCCTTCCGCCGCTCTCAGCAGGCAGCCCAGCTGGAGGCCCGCTACCGTCAGGTGATGGGTTTGCCGGGGTAGTCATGGCGGGGATCCCTGGGGAGTCAGAGATTGACTGGGCCAAAGCCACCGAGCAGGTGAAGCAACAGGCGCGGGCGCTGGGCTTTGACAAAGTCGGCATTGCCAGCGCGGCAAACCCTCCCGATTGGGCAGGTCTACGGGCCTGGCTGGCTGCCGGTATGGCTGCCGACATGGCCTGGATGGCGGATCCGCGGCGCCAGAATCTGGAGCTGGTGCTGCCGGGGGTACAATCCCTAATCTGTGTGGCCCTCAATTACTACACTCCCACCCCCCACAGCCAGGATCCGGCCAAAGGCAAGATCTCCCGCTACGCCTGGGGGCGAGATTATCACCGCGTGCTGGGACGGCGACTCAAACAGCTCCACCTTTGGATGCAAGCTCAGTTTCCCAATTACCAGGGTCGCTTCTACGTAGACACTGGCCCGGTGGCAGAAAAGCCCTGGGCCATGCAGGCGGGCTTGGGTTGGATTGGCAAAAACAGCCTCCTGCTTACCCGCGAGTACGGCTCCTGGGTGTTTCTGGGAGTGATTCTGACCACTCTCAAGCTAGTTCCCGACCGTCCCCATACTGCCCACTGTGGCACCTGCACCCGCTGTCTGGAGGCCTGCCCCACCCAGGCCATCGTCAGCCCAGGGGTAGTGGATTCGCGCCGCTGCATTGCCTACCACACCCTGGAAAGCCACGCCGAGCGGATCCCTGCTGAGATTGCCCAGAACCTGCACAACTGGGTGGCCGGCTGCGACATCTGCCAGGAGGTTTGTCCTTGGAACCAGCGCTTTGCTCGGCCCAGTCCCCTTCCCGACTTTCAGCCTTACCCTTGGAATGTTGCCCCCGATCTCCAAGAACTGGCCCGGATCGACGATGAGGAGTTCGACCGCCGGTTTCCCGCCTCTGCCTTGCGCCGGCTCAAGGCCCACCGACTGCGCCGCAACGCCCAAGCTGCCCTCCACGGAGATGCCGATTCGGCAGTAGGTGAGCCGGGATTAGATCGCCATCGAGTGGATCCTCTAGAGCAGCCAGCGCAGCTCCCCAGCGCTACACTCTCAGGCCCCTCAAAGTAATGGACGAAGGTGATGGCTCATGGGCCCCTGAACTATGGACCAAGCCCGCCAGGTGGCCAACCAAGCGCCTCTCAGCCTGCTGAATGGCACTCTTCCAACCGCGAAACGCCCTAGGTTGCCCGCAGTTGTACTGGCATGACCAAATAGCAGAGGCGCATCGCCCCAATTGGCTTCCAAACGGCTGGCTGCGTGGCTCCGTTGAGCTCCAGGCTCACCTGCTGCGTGTGGAACACCTTGAGAGCCTCCAGCAGGTAGCGGACATTGAAGGCCACCTCGAGATCAGGGCCGGTCATCTGTACTGGCAGCAATTCCTCGCCACTGCCTACGTCGGGTGCCTCGGTGCTAATGCGTAGGGTTTGGGTTGCCGCAGAGAGACTGAGCTTGATGATGTCGTTCCGCTGGGCAGCAAACACCCCCACCCGCTCTAGGGACTCCACCAGGGGCCGACGCTCTAAGGTTACGTGTCGCTCAAACTGCTTGGGCAGCAGACGGTTGTAGTCGGGGTACTGGCCCTCCAAAAGGCGGCTGGTAATCCGCTGCTGGCACTGAGCGCTGCTGGCGCCAGGGTGCAGAACAAATTGCACCTGCGACCGGTCAAACCGCAACTCCACCCTGGAGGCAACCGTTTGGGCGCTGAGGATGCGCTCCACCTCCCGCAGAGTTCGAGCAGGAATGGTGAAGTCAGGTCCTCCCCTGGATACCTCGACCGGGATTCCCTCAACTTCCACTTGGGCTATGGCCAGCCGATGTCCATCGGTAGCTGCAAACTCTAGCTGTGGCGGATCCCCTGGCACGAGCTTGACATGCACTCCTGTGAGCACCTGCTTGGTCTCGTCACTAGAGGCAGCAAAGAGGGTCTGGTCAATGCCCTGCAGTAGGCTCTCAATGGGCACCTCTAGAGCCTGCGCCGCGGGGTGTTCAAGGGACTCGCTCCCGCCGGGGCAAGCGGCAGCCACCTCGCTGGCAGCAGGGATCGCCACCTCCGGCAGGGTGGGGTACTCCTCCGCGGCAACACTGCGTAACTGGTACTGGCCAGCGGCTGAGGTGAGGAGGACACGCTCCTGAGCTTGGCTCAGGGTAACCGGGCCTCTAGGCAGACGGCTGACAATTTCGCCAAACAGCTTGGCTGGCAAAGCCAGGCGACCGGATGCCTTCACCTCCGCTTCGAACTCGCTGCGAATGCCTAAGCTGAGGTCAAAGCCAGTCAGCGCCACACGCTGCATTTCTGCACTGGCTTCTACCAGCACGTTGGCCAGAATCGGCAGGGCGGGGCGACTGGCAACCGCTCGCCCAACTGTTGCCAGGTGCTGGCTGAGCTCGGCTTGCTCACAGGTAAAGCAAAGGCTGCCGCTAGGACTCCCTCCCGCTTGGGGGAAGGGCTGGCCCATAGCGTTGTCAACGCCGTGGAGATCTCCAGACCTGCCGTCGCGCGGGGCAGACGCGAACATGGCAGCCCTGGATTCTCCCTCCACAGGACGCTGAGCTTGCACCATTGCGGGACTTGCGAGCTGAGTATGCCAATCCTAGCACCCACTCGCCTCAGGCGATCCCTATAGCTTGCACTCTCGCGCGAGGAAGATTACAAACCACGATCCCTACCCAATTTAAATTTTTAACTAGTAGTAGTAGGGCCTGTGGAAATTGTGGAAATTGATTGCCCGACGATTAGCAAAGCCTTACGCCGCAAGCCTTTGAGCTTATTCCCTGCCTGTGGAAAATCTGTGGATAACTTGGGGGTCTTTTCCACAGGGTATTTATACCTTGTGGATAACCTGGGGTCTTTTTCCACAGGTTTTCCACAGTTTTCCAAAGTTTTCCACAAGTTTTCCACAGGCTGGCAAGGCGGGAGCTTGAAAAGTTTACAAAACTTAATGCTCTGCTCCTTGAGGATCCTCTAGACTGGGCAGCAGTAGCCTCAGGAGGGATCCCATCCAGGTTAGGGGCGACCTGGCAGGGATTGGCTAGGGGCTTTTTGGGAAAGCAGGAGCTAGCTTGGTAGCCTGCTCCCTTCAAGCAGCTAGGAGAGGTGGCTTGCGGGCAGCTAAGCTACCTCAGTGCAGGGTGTTAAGGAAGGGGAAGGGTGGCTAAGCCAGAAGAGCTTCCTTAGTGGCAGCGTGTTCTCTCTCAAGAGCCTCACCCATTTCCTCATCCTCAGGCTCCGGAGCGGCATCTTGGCAATGCTTCATGGCCTGCAGCAGCAGCGCTTCTCCCTCTTGCAGCGTCTCGATGCGGCAGAGAAGGGCGCGAAAGTGGGAGGCGCCGGCAAAGCCTTTGACATACCAGGTCATGTGCTTGCGGGCCTGCCGGATCCCGCGCTCCCCCTTGTATTCCCAAAGCCCTCGCAGATGCTCCAAGGCTACTTGAATTCGCTCTAAGGGAGTAGCAGGCGGTCTCTCTTGCCCGGTCTTAAGGAAGTGATCGATCTCTCCCACTAGGAAGGGGTAGCCCATCGTGCCGCGGGAACACATCACCCCGTCAGCGCCGGTTTCTTCGAGACACTTCACGGCTGCAGCAGTGGAGAAGATGTCTCCATTGGCAATGACCGGGATGCGCAGACGTTCCTTAACGCGGCGGATCCACTCCCAGCGGGCTCTGCCGCTGAAGCCCTGGGCACGTGTCCGAGCGTGTACAGTAATAAGTTGGGCTCCTGCCTCCTGAAGGCGGTAGGCAAAATCCAAAATGTTAATCTCCTCGTCCGACCAGCCCAAGCGCGTTTTTACGGTAACGGGCACCTCCACTGCCTTGGCCACTGTCTCAACAATTTTTGCAGCGGTGTCTGGATCTCGCAGCAGGGAAGAGCCCCCACCGTTTCTAGTAATCTTATTTACCGGGCAGCCCATGTTGATATCCACCAGGGTTGCCCCTTCGTCCACAGCCATGCGAGCGGCTTCAGCTAGGAAATGGGGCCGGCAGTCAAACAACTGAATGCCAATGGGCTGCTCCCCCTCCCCCACCTCCATAACGCGGGGCAACTCGCGGGCATAGTGCAAGCCGATGGCGCTGACCATCTCAGTGTAAACCATGCTTTGAGGGGCAAAACGGCGGACTAGCCGCCGGAAGACCATGTCGGTTACCCCTGATAGCGGTGCCTGAAAAACCCGACTGAAGATCTTCACTCCCCCAATCTCTAGGGGTTGGGCCATTCGGGCTTGCAACTGCGGTGAAAGCTGCAGGCTCATTAGAAGCCGACGCAACTACCCTTCTTTGTTGACAAAGTAAAGAAGGCCCAGGATGCGCGCCTGTTTGATGGCTTTGGAGACTTGCCGCTGCTGCTTGGCGGTTAGCCCCGTAATGCGGCGAGGCAGGATTTTGCCGCGCTCGGTTACGAACTTCTTGAGCAGCTCAACGTCAGTGTATCTAATGGGTTCTCCCGGCTTGATGGGAGACAAGCGACGGCGAACGTAAACCATAGCTCCAGAACTACTTGATCTCCTTGTGAAGAGTATGGCGGTTACACTTGGGACAGTATTTTCTCAGCTCCAAGCGACCGGGGGTGTTGCGGCGGTTTTTGGTAGTGGTGTAGCGGTTCACACCTGGAGAACGCTTGTTAACGTTGGTGCGGCACTCCGTACACTCCAGCGTAACGATGATACGAGCGCCTTTTCCCTTGGCCATGGTGGATTCCTCTGCAGAGAGAGTACTAGGCCACCTCTCCAACCTCAACAGCCATGGTTGGAGAAGGGCTTGCGTGTAAGCGCAACTACCAATTATCCAACTTTTCTTTGAGGGAAGCAAGCCAGCTTTTAACTTGCTTGCTGGTCTGCTGGCGAAGGCTGCGGGTGTTGCGGCCAACATCCTGACGGAGGCGCCCTAGCTGGCTGGAGAGACCCCGTACTGCCTCGTTGCGCTGGGCTTTGCGCAGAAGATCCCGTGCAGCCAGTTTAACGTCCTCAGTAGCTTCTCCCTCGAGGATTTCTTGTAGCAGCCGCAGGACTTTTTCATCCAGGTGGTAGCCCTGCTCGGATTCCACCACTAGGGTGCGCCCGGCGCGGTCGTGGATGCTCTGGCGCTTTTCCTTGTCGAAGAAGGCAAACAGTCCGTCGGCAGCCAGCGGCACCAGCAGGGCTGCCGTGAGGATAAACAGCGAGAGCACTCCCTCGCGGGCCAAGGAGCGAACTAGGTGAGGTGAGGCCTCGGTTTCCGGATCCAGGGTTTTGAGGTTCAGCAGCCATTTGCCCAAGCTCTGGCCAGCGGGTCGAGATTGGAAGTAGCCGCGGTTCACCAGCCAAGCGGCAAAAAAGGCAATGTAGCCGGTCATGTCCACGGCAGCCGCATCGGCTCCTACCAGAGAAGCCAAGCCCTGCGCCAGGTAGGAAACCCCCAGTCCCAGCCCAAAATCTAGAGCAAAGGCGCCGACCCGTTTGCCCCAGGGAGCCAGTTTGGGCAGGGTTTCCTCATCCTGGGGAACCCTAGCCGATTGCTCGGCCTGTACAGGAGGCAGGGAGGTTGCTGGGGGCAAGGCGCTAAAGGTTTGCCACTCGCTGGCGCTTTGGTCCAGTTGTTCGGTTTTGGGCCGTTCGAAATAGGGTCTGGGATCCGTCATCGCTGGTTGGGACAGTTTTTACCATTCTAGCGAGGCAAACCTACACCTCCAGCGCTAGGGGAACAGGGCTGCGGCGAGGGATCTCGTAGGTCATCCGATCCCGAGCCAGGAGGGTGTTGGGAAAAATGGCCCGGGCTTCGGCCAGCAGGTCTTCCAAAGTGATGGGGCCATCCGAGGTGTAGCGAGGGCTGAAGTGGGTGAGGATGAGGGTCTGGGCTTTGGCCTCGGCAGCCACCCGCGCAGCCATGGCAGCAGTGGAGTGCTTGGCGCGCTGGGCCAAGTCGCGATCGGCTTCGGCATAGGTGGCCTCGTGAATGACCAGATCAGCGGCGCGAGAGAGGTCAACGGCGTTGCGGCAGAAAGTCGTGTCGGTGCAGTAGGAAAACTTGCGGCCTGGAATGGGATCCCCCACGTAGTCTCGTCCGTGGAGCCAACGGCCTTGCCAGAAGATGGATTGCCCAGCTTTGAGCTGGCCGTAAAGGGGGCCAGGTGGGATTCCATCCGCTTGGGCTTTGGCCACGTTAAAAGTGCCTGGTCTGTCCTGTTCCACCACGCGGTAGCCAAAGGCAGGCACCCGGTGATCCAGGGGCGCGCAAAAGACCCAGTACTCCGGATCCTGGAGAATGAGACCTGTCTCTACGGTGTGAACCCGAAAGGAATAGGGGATCCGCGTCTCGCTATATCGCAGCACCGCCTTCAGATACTCTTCCAGGCCGGGGGGACCGTAGATGTCGATGTGTTGGGGAGTGCTGCCTAGGCCGCAGGAAGCCAACAGTCCCGGCAGGCCGTAGATGTGGTCCCCATGCATGTGAGTGATGAAAATGCGGCGCAACTGGCTGGGGCGCAGCTCGTCTAAGCGCAGGAGCTGGTGTTGGGTGCCCTCGCCACAATCAAACAGCCACCATTCCGACCGCTGCGGAAACTGCACCGCCACTCCTGACACATTGCGCTGGCGGGTGGGCATGCCGGAGCTGGTACCCAGAAAGGTAACCCGGATGGCGTTAGGATCCGTCACAAGGGTCAAACGTCGACAACGTTAAGGAACGGGATCCCTAGCTTATCAACTGTTTCTGCCTGGAAAGGATTGTTAGGATAGGGGTACGTGTCAGCTTTCCCGCCATGATCACCTTGACCGATAGCGCCATCCAAGAGCTAAAGCGCCTGCGCAGCAAGTACGAGAAAGAGGGATCCCAGCCCATCTTGCGCCTGGGGGTCAAGCCCAGCGGCTGCTCCGGCCTCTCCTATGTGATGAACTTTGAGTCCCAGGCCAACCCCGACGATCACACCTTCGACTTTGGGGATCTCCGGGTGGCGGTGGATCCCTTGAGCATGACCCTGCTCCAGGGCCTTACTGTCGACTTTTCCGAAGATCTGTTGGGGGGTGGCTTCAAATTCAAGAATCCCAATGCCGTGGCTACCTGCGGCTGCGGCACTTCCTTCGCCACTGCTGAAACTGCTGCTACTGTCGGCCATTAGGGGGCCTCAAGGATTGGATGGCACTAGACTGGGCAGGCGTAGTACAAACCAGGTCCACCCCTTTTGGCTAGTGACCTGGATGTGGCCCCGCAGATACTCCACCCACTGCTTCACCAAAGCCAGCCCCAAACCGCTGCCCGGCTGGGTCCAGGGATCTACAGTGGGCACGCGGTAAAAGCGCTCGAAAATGTGGGGCAAGTGTTCGGGCTCAATCTGGGCAGTGTTGCCGATTCTGAGCTCCACTCCACCGGGAAAGGCTTGCACCTCTAAGCGGAGGGTTCCGCCCGGCTGGGTAAACTTGCAGGCATTTTCTAGCAGTTCCTTCAGGATCAGGGTTAGCTGCTGCGGGTAGCTGTAGAACGCTGTGGGCAATGAGGTCAGTTCCGCAGTCTCCAGCTTCAGTTGGCGGGCTTGGAGCCGTTCTCTCACCTCATCAAGCAGGTTTTTGCAGAGGCCCTGGAGATCGATAGCGGCAGCCTCAGAACTCAACTCCTTGGCTTCTAAGCCCTGCAGATCCAGCAGTCGGTTGATCAGCTCAATTTCGGCTTGGCACTCTTCCAAAGCAATACGTTGGTACTGCCGCTGCTTCTCGTTGAGGGGGGTGCGGCCCAGGAGTTCCAAGGCTAGTCTGATTTTGGTTAAGGGCGTGCGCAGCTCGTGGGAGACCGCGGCCAAAAAGTGGTCTTTGAGGCGGTTGAGCTGCTCCAAATCTGCTATCTGGCAGGCCAGTTGAGCAGTGCGCTCCTTCACCTTGGCTTCCAGTTCTTGGTTAAGCTGTTGTAGACGGCGTTGGGCCTGGCTAACTTGCAGCAAGTGGTGCAGCCGCCGCTTCAGAACTGACCAGTGGATAGGCTTAGGGATGTAGTCACTGGCTCCTGCAGCAAAAGCCTCGTTGACAAAAGCTTCGTCTTCCAAAGCGGTGACGATTAAAATCGGCATGTCAGGGTTTTGGGCATGGAGGCGGCGGCAGCACTCAAACCCATCTAGGCCCGGCATCACCGCATCCAGGAGTACTATATCTGGCTGGTAGCGGCTTGCAGCTTCTAGGCAGGCTAAGCCGCTGTCGGCTTCTAGGATGTGGTAGCCTTCTCGCTCCAGGGCGTAACGAGCCAAAAGCCGCTGGCTGGGATCATCGTCCACAATTAGGAGAAGAAGTCCCTTCTCTGCGGAAGCGGAGTTAGATCCAGTCAAAAGACTAACCTCAAGCTCCTGCATGGGCACCTGGATGGAGAAGCAAGGAGGTTTTGGCACAGCAGCCGACAGCTCGAGGATAACCCGCTGATACTTGGCTTCCAGCCGTCGGAGAGACTTCTCAAGTGTATCTCAGTTTACAGAGTTGGCCAAGGGCCTTGGCCCCTAGGGTGCTGCTGCTCCTGAGGCGATGGGCCAGTGGATCCACGGTAGGGATCCCAGCGGGGCTTGGCTGGCTTGCCGGATCTCCTGCCAGGGGCTTCCGAAGGATCCGTAGGCTGGCCAAAACAACAATTGTCACTTCTGAAGCAAAAAAGTTCCCCTACCCCTCTGAGGGGAGGGTAGACTCCCCGGCCTTTCTGCTCAAGGGGTTTGACGGGATCCCTGGCGCCAGCGGCGGTAGAGTTTCTCCAGATCTACCCAGACCATCACCACGGTGCTAAAGCCCATGCAAATGAGCAGTTCTGAAAGGGTCAACTCTTCCGTCCCGAAAAAGCTGCGCAGGAAGGGCACATAGAGCAGGGCCAACTGCAGCAGCAAAGTGGCCAACACGGCCCCCAGCAGGTAGGGATTGGAAAAGGGGTTGAGCTCGATGGTCAGCTTGTCATTGGAGCGAGCCGCCAGCGCATGGCCCATCTGAGCAATGCACAGGGTGGTAAAGACCATCGTGCGCCAGTGGGGGATATGGGCTTTCACGATGGCCATCATTAGGATCGTGGAGATGGCAAAGACCACGCCGACGCGCACCATGTAGGCTCCCAGCCCCTGGGCGAAGATGCTTTCCTTGGGGTTGAAGGGAGGGCGCTGCATCACCCCCGGCTCCGCTGGCTCCATTGCCAAAGCCAAAGCCGGCAGCCCGTCGGTTACCAAGTTCATCCACAGGATCTGCAGGGGCGTCAGCGGCACGTCCTCTAGGCCCAAGAGAGGTGTAGCCGCCACAGTCAACACCTCGCCGATGTTGCTGCCCAAGATGTATTTCACAAAACGGCGGATGTTGTTGTAGACCACCCGTCCTTCTTCAATGGCCGCCACGATGGTGGCAAAGTTGTCGTCCAAAAGCACCATGTCGCTGGCCTCTTTGCTTACATCGGTGCCGGTAATCCCCATGGCGATGCCGATATCTGCTTGGCGCAGGGCAGGGGCGTCGTTGACCCCGTCCCCCGTCATGGCCACAAACTGGTTTTGTTTCTGCAGGGCCTGCACGATGCGCAGCTTGTGCTCGGGGGCCACGCGGGCATAGACGTTGACCCTTTGCACCGTCTGCAGCAGCTCCTCAAAGCTAAGGCGGGAGAGGGTGCGCCCATCAATGGCCTGGCTCTCGGAGTCGAGAATGCCCAGCTCGCGGGCAATAGCTATGGCAGTGAGTTGGTGATCGCCGGTTACCATGAGGGTGCGGATCCCGGCCTGGCGGCAGCGGGCTACGGCTTCCCGCGCTTCGGGCCGAGGGGGATCGTACATGCCCACTAAGCCTAGCCAAACCAAGTTGCGCTCGATCTCCTCGAGGTTCTCCGGGATCCCCTGCAGCCGCTGGGTGGCCACCCCCAAAACCCGGATGCCCTGGGCCGCCAAACGGTTGTTGGCAGCCAGAATGGCTTGTCGATCGGCTTCTGACAGCGCCTGCCAAGTTCCACTTTTCTGGATATAGGCACACTGCTCCAGCACCAGCTCGGCAGATCCCTTGACGTAGACGCCATAGCTGCCCTCCTCTTGCACCACCACGCTCATGCGCTTGCGCTCCGAGCTAAAAGGGATCTCCTGCACCCGCGGGTGCTGCTCCTGCAAAGAGGCTTTCTGCAGGTTGGCCTTGGCAGCAGCCACCAGCAGGGCGGCTTCCGTGGGATCCCCCAGAATCGACCAGGTGGGGGCGGCGCCGCGCTGGGCTGGGAGGGCAGCTTGCAACAGGGCGTCGTTGCAGAAGACCACAGCCCTGAGAAGGGCCTGCAGGTCGGGGGCGCTCTGGGGATCGATGGGCTGGCCGCCGCAGTAGAAGGATCCCTTGGGAATGTAGCCAGTGCCGCTGACGTGGTAGTGGCGGTCGGGAGTGAGGATGTCGGTGACCACCATTTTGTTTTCGGTGAGGGTGCCGGTTTTGTCGGAGCAGATGGTGGTGACGGATCCCAGCGTCTCCACGGCTGGCAGGCGGCGGATGAGGGCGTTGCGGCGCGCCATGCGCTGGGTTCCAATAGCCAAGGTAACCGTGGTTACAGCCGGCAGCCCTTCCGGAACCACCGCCACGGCCATGCTGAGGGAAGTTTCCAGCAGCGAGGTGAAAGGCGCTAGGCTTCTGGCCTGCAGCAGCCCAACGATCACCACCAGAGCCACCAAGACCAGGGATCCCGACACCAGCACATTGCCCAACTGGCTCATGCGCCGCTGCAGGGGAGTGGGCTCGTTTTCCACTGCTTGGAGCAGCTTGGCCACCTTGCCCAGCTCCGTGTTCATGCCGGTGGCAGTAACCAAGAGGATCCCTCGCCCCTGGAGCACCTCGGTGCCCATGAAGGCCATGTTGCGCCGCTCTCCGAGCTCAGTTTCCTCGGGGAGGACACAATCGGCCTGCTTGGTAACCGGCACCGCCTCCCCTGTCAAAGCCGCCTCCCGCACCTGGAGGTTGACTGCTTCCACCAAGCGCCCGTCGGCTGGGATCTGCACCCCGGCTTCCAGCAGCACCCGATCCCCTGGCACCAACTGGTTAGCAGGGATCTCCTGCCACAGGCCGTCCCGCTGCACCCGCACGCTGGGGGAGGCCAGTTTTTTCAGGGCGGCCAGCGCCTTTTCCGCGCGGCTTTCTTGCAAGTAGCCCAGCAAGCCATTGAGACCCACCACCAGCAGAATGGCCAGGGCGTCCTTAGGAAACTCTCCCTTTTGCAGATCCAAAAGGGCTGAGATCGCCGCCACGGCGATCAGCATCAGCAGCATGACATTGCGGAATTGGTCAAGGAAGAGCTGCCAGGCGCTGCGGCCAGGAGAGGAGATCAGCTCGTTGGGGCCGTATTCCCGCTGCCTTTGGGTAACCTGCTGGCTAGTCAGGCCACAGTCGGGGTCGCTTTGCAACTTCTGGATAACAGCCGGAAGAGGCAGGCTATGCCAAGCAGGGGCATCCGAATGAGGAGATCCAGCAGCTTGGATCATGGGGACACTCAGGGTCAATAGACAAATTGTACGTTAGCTGTTGTCAGCCCTCTGATCCCGCTCCAGTAGCGGGTCTTTCGAAGTTTTCCAAAGAGGATCCCAGTCTCGCTGATTTCGTGGCAAGGTGGGGACAGATGCCGCATCGGAGGCTGCTATGGAGAGCAAGACTCCTGCTCGCGATGTCCAGGTGGCCACCATTGGCTCCTCTACCCTGGTTTTTCGCTCCCGCACCTGGAATCGCCTAAAGTTTGAGCTGGAATATGCCCGGCAGCGGGGCACCACGGCTAATAGTTATCTCATCCAGGCGCGGCAGACCTTGCTCATCGATCCCCCAGGAGAATCCTTTACCGACATCTTCTTGGAGGAGCTGGCCCAACACCAGTACCTGCAGCGGCTGGACTTTATCCTACTGAGCCACGTCAACTTCAACCGCATCGCCACCCTCAAAGCGCTTCTGCCGCTGGCTCCCTATGCGGTGGTGCTCTGCTCTAAGCCCGGATCCCTCACCCTGCGAGCGGCCTTTGAAGGCATGGAATCCCCAACTCCTAGCCGTGACGAAGAGGAGGCTGCCGATTTTGGCATTGCCTACGGAGCTAACCAGTCCTTTCGCCTGCGCGTGATCCGAGATGGGGATCGCCTGGATCTGGGGGAAGGCCATGAGTTGCATTTTCGCACCGTGCCCACGCCCCGCCACCCCGACGCCCTCTGCACCTACGATCCGGCCACGGGGATCCTCTTTACCGACAAGCTGTTTGGCGCTCATGTGTGCGACGAGCAGGTGTTCGACGAGCATTGGCGGCAGCTCAGCGAAGACCGCCGCTACTACTTTGACTGCCTGCACCGCAGCCAAGCGCCCCAGGTGAAGGCAGCCCTGGCCAAGTTGGAAGAATTCCCCGCCCAAATCTACGCCCCTGCCCACGGCCCCCTGGTGCGCCACAGCCTGCGACGGCTGCGATTGGATTACCACCTGTGGTGCGAGGAGAATCCCCTGGAGCAGCGGGTAGCTCTCCTGTACACCTCCGCCTACGGGAACACCGGCCTGATGGCGGTGGCTATTGCCCAAGGCTTGGAGCGGGCGGGAGTTACCGTGGAGCGGATTAACTGTGAATGGGCCACTCCTGAAGAGATTGCACAAGCCCTAGAGCGCTGCCAGGGGTTCATTATCGGATCCCCCACCTTGGCCGGCCATCCTCCAGTTCAAATCCAAACGGCCCTGGGCATCATTCTCTCTTCCGTTCCCACCACCAAGCTGGCCGGGGTCTTTGGCTCCTACGGCTGGAGCGGCGAAGCCGTGGATCTCATTGAGAGCAAGTTGCTCAATGCCGGCTTTACCCTGGGGTTTGCAACCATCCGCGCTAGGTTCAAGCCTACCCATGCAATCCTGGAAGCCTGTCAGGAGGCGGGATCCCAGTTTGCCCAAGCCTTGCGCAAGGCCAAGCGAGCCCGCACCTCCCGCCAAGGGGGTGTTGAAGCGCAGGCGGATCGGCTAGTGCAGGCCTTCAGCCGGGTAGTGGGATCCCTCTGCGTGGTTACCGCCCTGCAAGATGGGATCCCGCGCGGCTTTCTCACCTGGTCAGTGGCCCAGGCCAGCTTCAACCCCCCAGGCCTTACCCTCTCTGTGAGCAAGGAAAGCGAGGCAGAGTTGCTTACCCGTCCCCAGGTGCCCTTTGTACTCAACATTTTGCGGGAGGGCAAAAGCAGCAGCCTGCAGCGGCACTTTCAACGGCCTCAACGCCCTGGCGAAGAGCGCTTTGCTGGTCTAGCCATTGCCACTGCCGAGAATGGCTGCCCGATCCTTTTGGATGCCCTGGCTTACCTAGAGTGCCGTGTCAAAAGTTGGATGGAGTGTGGCGATCGCTACCTAGTCTATGCCGAGGCAGAGCGCGGCAAGGTGCTAGATCCCACAGGAGTTACCGCCATGCGGCGCGGGTAGAGTAAAGTGGAACAAGTTAAGTTCTTTGCTAAGTCTTCGCTCTCACGGGAGAAGTAACCATAAAAGAGATTTTTCAGAGCCTCCTAGACGCTCCTACCCAGATTGGCGGAAAAGCTGTAGAGGCAGTCGCTGGCACTGCTGCGGTTGCTTGCCAGCTTGCCGAGACAGTTGCGAAAACTGTTGTTGATCCAGCTACCGAAGCTACGAAGAAAACCGCAGAAGCGCTTACTGAGATCAGCAAAGAAACTTCCAAAATTGCAGAAGCCCTCATTAATGAGGATAAAGACTACAAGCCTTATGTGATTCCCATACTAAAGACTATCGCCTCGAAGAAAGTATTCTAGGTGGGCAATCTCTGCTGGTCTCTGCTTTCAAGGAGAAAGCAATCATGGGGATCATCGAGGAAATCCTTTGGGGAGCCCCAAAGGCGGCTGCGGAGATTGCTGCCGAGGTTGTGGGAAAATCTGCAGGTGCTGTCCTTGGCACTGCTAAGGTCGTCGGTCAGGCGACTCAAGCAGTTGCCCAAGCTGCTTTCGACCTAGGTACTAAGGTCGATCGAGGAGCAGGAGAAGTTCTTGCTGGAGCTAGCGCAACTGCTCTCCATCTTGCGGGAACTCTTGCTGACGGAACCTGAAACTATCTTGTCGAAGAAGCTGTCCACCACAAGCCTGAGCTGATCCCTATCGAGCCCTCCCTAGGCTGGGACGAGGCCCCGGTTTTTATCAACGGTTTTCTCAGCGAAGGCGAAACCCAACCTTGGAAAAAAAGACTATTGTGGGAAACACTCCGACGGGCTGGGTGCATGGGATCCCTATACTACCTCTGGTGGGATGCTTCCAATCCGATGAGCTTGGCCTTATCTACCCTCAAGCTTGGCGTAGGACTACTTGCCCATTGGGAAGCCCACAAAGCTAAAGCCAAAAAAGTGGGGCTTGACTATGGCTATCCTCTGCTCTCCTCTTTGCCGGAAAGACAGATTACGCTGATGGGGTTTTCCTTGGGAGCTAGGGTAGCCTACTACATTATGCGAGGTTGGCCTAAGACTGTAGATCCGCGCCTTAAAGATATCATTCTGCTCAGCGGTGCTGTCAGAAGGCAAGCCGATAAGCAGTGGAGCCTGCATGTAGAAAATATCACGGGAAAACTGGTGAATATCTACAACGAAGACGATCTGGTTTTGGCCTACGTCTTCAAAGTCCCATCCCTCAACCGCAGCCCCTGCGGGATCAAGCCAATTAAAGAGTTTCACCCCAGAATCGAGAACCTTAATGCCACTCACTCAATTGGCTCTGTAGAGCACAGCTACAAAGCCTATCTACCTCACCTGGAGCTCCTTCTGGATCAGAAGCTGGACTGGAAAGCTCGCTGCAGTCGCCTGCGCTAGGTGGTTAACTGCAGCTAGCCTCTAGCCCTAGAAAACCACAACCAGAGACTTTTGTTGCTGGCGGTCACCCTCCGGAGAGAGCTCAGCTTCAAGAGCAGTTGGCTTTGTCTGGAAACAGCAGTACACAAACTTTTGCACAGCGCCAGCGGGGGTGCGGTGTTCTTCTTGCTCATACTTTAGGAGGTTGAAAGCGCTACCGAACTCTGCCTGCAAGAGATCGGGCGAGTAGCGCACAACAGGCAGGCCAGTGCATTGCGTAGGCCTGTCTTCACCGAAGGCAGCTATGATAGCAAACCCTCCTGGCTTTACTGCTCTCAGGACATTGGCCACGTATGCTCGCCGATCTTGAGGATTCGTAAGAAAGTGAAACGTTGCCCGGTCATGCCAAATGTCGTAGGTGTTGGCCGGCAGAGTTAGCTGGGTAATGTCGCCCTCTACCCAGTTGACTGTGTTTCCCCAAGCGGGCCTTTGCCACTGCCAGAGCTGCCGCAGAGATATCGAGAACTGTTAGCTTGCGGTAGCCCGCCTCCAGCAGTTCATCTACCAACCTGGACGCTCCCCCGCCAACGTCAATAATCGAGGCTGAGAAGCCCAACCCCGTCTCCCGAATAAGACGCAGCGACCGCTCAGCGCGTGGCTGAAACCAACTGAGAGACTCGGCTCGCTCGGTCTTGTAGCCGTTCTCCCAGTGTTGCTTCATCTTGCTGACCTGTGTTTGCTTATATGACCATATTTTCATGCTAGCAGCCAGGCAGCACACAACACCCCCCGCTGGAGGTGCTGGAACAGAGGCAACTCGCAGTAGAGTCCACCGGCAGGGATCCCTCTGTGCGTGCCCTCTGAGCGAGAGTTGATGCTCTCGGAACAGCTAGCCCAGCCGCCGCTAGAGGAGCTGCCTTTGCTTGGCTCTGGCTAGCTGGCCTTGCGTGCAGGCAGGATCTGCGTTGAGTAGAATCGACCTGTCCTTACCAGGAAAGCAAGGATGGTTTGGCAGTTGTTGACGTGGCCAGCGCAGGGCTTGCTATGGCTAGCAGAGCAGATTCGCGAGCGGGCCGAGGCGCAACTTGACAGCAGGGAAAACCTCCAGAAAGAGCTTACAGCTCTGCAGATCCAGCTTGATCTAGGGGAGATCGACGAGGAGACCTATACCCGCCGAGAAGAGGAGATCTTGCTGACTTTGCAAGCCCTGGCGGAAGCCGAAGCAGCTACCAATGGGGAAGCAAGGGATCCTCAAAACTCTTTGCCATGCCCCCAAGACAGCTTGCCCTAAGAAGGAATCTATCCCGCTGATGCAACCAAAAGCTAGGTACCTCGGAGCGGTTGCAGTCTTTGAGCCTAGCTACAGGCAAGGAGTCTGCTTGCCGTAGCAGCCGGCAGTCTGCCCCCTACCCACGCAATTGAGGAGCGCCAAGCTCGCCAGAGCCTGAACTTCATCTTCAGATTCAGAATGTTCAGGGCTTGCGGTATCATGGGCTAAGCAGCCCCCGAACAATTGGAAGCAGCGAGGTCAAGGCAGTGGTTAGGGTAGCCATCAACGGATTTGGTCGTATTGGTCGCAACTTTTTGCGCTGTTGGCTAAGTCGTCCGCAGTCCAATGTCGATATTGTTGCCATCAACGACACTTCAGACGCTCGCACGGCTGCCCATTTGCTCAAGTACGACTCCATCCTTGGAACCCTACAAGGAGTGGAAGTGGAGGCTAGCGAGGGTGGTTTGCTAATTAACGGCAAGCACATCCATGCCGTTTCCGAGCGCAACCCCAGCAACCTCCCCTGGAAAGAGTGGAAGGTGGATCTTGTAATCGAGGCCACCGGCGTTTTCTTGGACTACCAGGGGGCCTCCAAGCACCTGGAGGCGGGAGCCAAAAAGGTGGTGATCACTGCCCCAGCTAAGGGAAGTGACATCCCTACCTTTGTCTATGGTGTTAACCAGCACACCTACGACCCGGTGCGGCACAACATTGTCAGCAACGCTAGCTGCACCACCAACTGCCTTGCCCCGATTCTCAAAGTGCTGCTGGACAAGTTCGGTGTGCGGCGGGCTACCATGACCACCACCCACAGCTACACGGGCGACCAGCGCATTCTGGATGGAGGCCACCGCGATTTGCGGCGGGCGCGGGCAGCAGCGCTGAGCATGGTGCCAACTACGACGGGGGCAGCCAAGGCGGTGGCGCTGGTGATTCCTGAATTGAAAGGCAAGCTCAACGGGGTGGCGGTACGGGTTCCCACGCCCAATGTCTCTTTGGTGGATTTGGTGGTGCAAACAGAGCGCCAAGTAATTGCCGAGGAGGTCAACGCCGCCCTGAAGGAAGCCTCGGAAACGACCATGAAAGGGATCATCGCCTACTCAGACGTTCCCTTGGTTTCTATCGACTACCAGGGCCACAGTTGCTCCGCCATTGTGGATGCAGAGCTGACCAGCGTCCTGGACGGGGATCTGGTTAAGGTCATGGCCTGGTACGACAACGAGTGGGGCTACTCGCAGCGAGTGCTGGATCTGGCTGAATACATGGCTGCTCGCTGGGTAGAGTAGTTGACCAGTCCTCATCCCTTAGCGGCAGAAAGGGGAAATTCGGCAAAAACTTGCCAGCGCTTGCCGTCGTGGACGAGGAGAGTGAGGGCAGAGGCGAGGAAGGATCCCTGGAAGGGACGATTCTGGAAGAGTGGCCAGGCAGCGCGGAACTGGTCTGGCCGGAGATCTCGAAAGGCTACCGTTATGTGAGGCACAAAAGGACGAGGGGGAGGTGTTGTGGCCTGCTGCCTGAGAAGAAGGCTCATGTGCTGCTGGGCCCTAGCCTGCAACTGCTGCAGCTCTGAGGAGGGCTCAACGTGAATATAGATAACCCGCGGCGCAAAAGCGCCAAAGCCATGCAGCTCAACGGTAACTGGGGCCTGCTCTTTGGCAAATTCTTCCAGGGACCCCGTCAGGGCTGCCAGCTCAGCGGTGGGCCACTCAAAAGGAGGCACGAGGGTGATGTGAGGGGGTGAGCGCAGGGCTGCTCGGCTGGCAAATTGCTCGGCAAACTGTTGTTTGATTGCCGTCACCTGCTCCTGCAGGTCTGCTGGAGGAAGAAGGGCAAGAAACAACCGCTGCTGGGGAGCATTGATGAGCATTGCCAAGCAGGCAAGAGGTACTTTCCTCCAGGCTAGGGCATCGCCTAATTATCTAGCGACGCAGTGGTAAGAATCCCCCATGACCCAGCTTTCCCCTGTCTCTCCAGAGCCTCAGCCGGCTTCGATTCCCTCCTACCATTGGCATCTATTTCTCTGCGCCGACCAGACCAAGCCCAAGTGCTGTGAAAAGGCGGTGGGGCTGGAGGCCTGGGAATACCTGAAGCTGCGGATTCAGCAGTTGAACCTAGAGCTGGCGGGCGTTGGCTCTCTGCGCGTCAACCGCACCAAGGCCAATTGCCTACGGGCATGCAACTATGGCGTTCCCGGGCCTGTGCTGCTGGTGTACCCCGGTGGGTTTTGGTACCACTCGGCCACGCCGCCAGTGATAGAGCGGGTGCTGCAAGAGCACATCCTGGGCGGGAAGCCGGTGGCTGAGTACCTCGTTGCCCAAGCTACTCTGATTGCCCCTCAGCGCCCCTGATCCAGGAGGAGGTGAATGGCCTCCACACAGGCTGCCGTTACCCGCTGCAGCTCAGCTTTCTCGCTAGAAACTGGCGGGGGGATCAGCTTGCCGATGCGCACGGTGATGGGGCAAAACAAACGCGGCCAGCGGGATCCCTTGGGCAGCACCTTCTCGGTGCCCCAGAGGGCGACAGGGAGCAGGGGTGTCTGGGTGCGCGCTGCCACCAAGGCTGCCCCCAGGTGAGGCTGGGGAATGCGGCCATCGGGGGTACGGGTGCCGTTGAGAAAGATCCCTACTGCCCATCCCTTGGCCAAAGCTGCCTCTGTGGCCTGCAGGGCGCTGCGATCTGCCCCACCTCTTTTTACTGGATAGGCGCCGTAGAACCGGATCACCTGCTTGAGCACGGGCACTCGGAACAGCTCTTCTTTGGCCATGAAGGCTACAGGGCGGCGCACCGCGTTGGCCAGCAAGGGCGGATCCAGGTGGCTAGCATGGTTGCTGACGATAATGAGGGATCCCTGGCGAGGCACATTTTCCTGCCCATAGGTGCGGCCAAAATACAGTCCCCGAAACAGCGGGTTGACCACTAGCCACTTGAGCAGCCAGTAGGCCAACCAATCCCGGCGGCGATAGCCCATCGCAAAGCTCGAGATTCTCTAGAGTTAGCAACAGCTCCCTCTTTGAGTGTAGGGGAGAGGGGTAGCGGAGGGAACAAACAGCGAACGCTAGCATCTAGACTGAGAAAAACCTCCAGCACAATTGGGGAGCGGTTCATAGGCGAAGTCGGGAGCCAGCAGTTCAAGATCACCGCGCCCGGCAGGATCGAGGAGGAGTCGTGAACTGTGACGCGTTGGTCATTGGCTGCGGGGTGGTGGGTTGTGCCATCGCCTATGAGCTAGCAGCAGCAGGGCTATCAGTCATTGGGGTAGATGCTGGGGAGCCGGCCTCAGGGGCTACCGGCGCGTCGCTGGGGGTGTTGATGGGAGTCTGCAGCCGCCAACCCAGCGGGGAGGTGGTGCAGTTGCGCCTAAAAAGCCTGGAGCAGTTTGATCCCCTGATTGCTCGGCTGGAAGCAGACTTGGGCCGCACCTTGCCCGTCAATCGGCGCGGCATCCTCCGGCTCCTCCAGGAGGAGGAGGTAGCAGCCTGGCGAGAGACCCTGGCAGCTCGTCAACAGGCGGGCTATGACCTCCAGTGGCTGAGTCCGGCGGAGGTGAGATCCCTGCAGCCTGGCCTGCGTAGCGACCTGGCGGGGGCTATCTACTCTCCCCGCGATCGCCAGATCCACCCCAAGCTCTTCACGCAGGCGCTCTTGGAGGCAGCTCAGCGCCGAGGAGCCCGCTTTTTCTTTCACCAACCGGTTTACAGCTTTCAGCGCAGCCCAGATCCCCCCTTTCGCGTAGAGGTGGTTCACACCCCATCCCTCACCTTGGCGGCGGGGTACGTTGTTCTCGCTGCTGGGCTGGGCAGCTCTGCTCTGGCCAAAGAGCTGGGCTTGCAGATGCCGCTGCAAGCTGTTAAGGGCCAGGCCCTGCGGATTCAAGCTGCTGGGATCCCGTGGGGGCCAGTGGTGGCTGACGGGGATCTCAACTTGGTTCCTCTGGGCGATGGATCCCTGTGGGTGGGGGCGACGGTGGAATTTCAGGCCTCCCACGCCGGGCCAACCCTGCTGGCTCTTCAGGATCTACTGACCCGCGCCATCCGGCTTTGCCCAGCTTTGGCGGAAGCAAGGCTATTGGAGCACTGGGCCGGCCAGCGGCCGCGACCCCTGGGGCAGCGCGCTCCCATCCTAGGGCCGGCTCCTGGCTATGCCAATCTGCTCGTTGCCACTGGCCACTATCGCAATGGGGTCTTGCTGGCTCCCATTAGCGCCGCCATCCTGCGAGACTTGATCCTAGAAGGCAAAACCGACCTGGACACCCTCAGCGCCTTTGCCCCCCGCCAGAAGTGAGTAGCACGGAGCACTAGCAACGTGGTCTTTGAAAATAGGGCCGCTTCTGCTGCCAGCACCAGGCAGTTTGAAGGATCTCAGCCAAGTTGGTATAGCGGGGCCGCCAGTTGAGGTCACGGGTAATGGCCGTGGCGTCGCCCACCAGCCGCGGCGGATCCCCGGGTCGGCGTGCCCCCACTTGCACAGGGATCTGCTTGCCGGTCACGGCCTCGGCTGTGGCAATCACCTCCCGGACAGAAAAACCTTGGCCATTGCCCAAGTTGTAAGCAGGTTGCAGAGGCTTGCCAGCCGCCAGCGCCTCTAGGGCCAAGACATGGGCTTGCGCCAGGTCGGCAACATGGATGAAGTCGCGGATACAGGTACCGTCAGGGGTATCGTAGTCATCCCCAAAGATGGTTAGGTGAGAGCGCTGGCCAGCGGCAACTTCTAGGGCTAGGGGGATGAGGTGGGTTTCTGGGTCATGGGCCTCGCCGATTTCGCCGTCAGGATCGGCGCCAGCGGCATTGAAGTAGCGCAGGCTAACGGATTGGATCCCGTAGGCAAGCTGGAAGTCCCGCAGCATCTGCTCCACCATGAGTTTGCTCTGGCCGTAGGGGTTGATGGGGCGCTGGGGGTGGGTTTCCGGGATGGGGATCTGCTCCGGCACGCCGTAAGTGGCACAGGTGCTGGAGAACACCAGGTAGGGGATCCCGTGATCCCGCATCGCCTCCAACAAGGTCAGGGATCCGGCCACGTTGTTGCGGTAGTATTTGCCCGGATCCTTGACCGACTCGCCCACGTAGGCATAGGCGGCAAAGTGAATTACCCCTTCGGGGCGGTACTGCCGGATGACTTGATCTAGCCGATGGCGGTCGGCAATGTCGCCAATTTCCAAGGGCCCCCAGCGAACAGCCCAGGGGTGGCCGTAAACCAGGTTGTCGTAGGCAATCGGCAGGTGGCCATGGGCCGCCAGGGCTTTACAGGTGTGGCTGCCGATATAGCCTGCGCCGCCTGTAACCAGAAGCCGCATAGGCCAGGGGGAAGGAAATCCCTGTCTAGAATACAGCCATTCTCGCAGGCCTCGGCTATTGCCCCGCCCTATTCCAAAAGCTGCTGCCACTCGAGATGAGGCCGCCAAGCTTCTGCCAGGCGATCCAGCAGTTCTTCCCGCTGCTGGGCGTAGTGGCCCTCCAGTTCTGGCAAGGGATCCCAGCCTTTTTGTCGGCGCAGCCAGTTTAGCCATTGCCGCCGCCAGCGGTGGTTGTCGAAGAGGCCGTGTAGATAGCTGCCCCAGACCCGGCCTGTGGGATCCCGCCAACCCAAGCCTTCTTGCTCAAAGATCGGCAGGCAGCCTGAGGAATTGGCCTGGGTAGATCCTTGGTGGATCTCATACCCCTGGACAGGGGTGGTGGCAGGCCAGCGGCTTTGTGTTTGCACCTGCTGGGTGACCTTGGTGGGCTGCAAGACAGTGGTCAGCGGCAAGAGGCCCAACCCGGGGTAGGTGCCGGCAACTCCCTCTCGGCCTTCAGGATCGGCGATGGTTTGTCCCAACATCTGCAGCCCGCCGCAGATGCCAACAATGTGGCCGGAATAGTGGCGCAGTTGGTCGGCTAGGCCACTCTGGCGCAGCACCAGCAGATCCTTGAGGGTGGTTTTGCTGCCGGGCAGGATGACCACATCGGGGGATCCCAGGCTCTGGCCAGGGCCAACCCAGCGCAGATGGACGCTGGGCTCTGCTAGCAAGGGGTCGAAGTCGGAGAAATTGGCCACCTGGGGCAGGCGAACCACGGCAATCTCCAGCCGGTCTCCCCGCCGGGGACGGCGAACTTCCCAGAGGTGGGGGCCGGCCTCCAGGCCCAGCGAATCTTCCTGCGGCAGCGTCCAGTCCAGCCAGGGCAGAACTCCAACCACGGGGATCCCGGTGTAGTTCTCCAGCCAATCGAGGCCAGGCTGCAGCAGCTCCCGCGCGCCGCGAAACTTGTTGATGACAATGCCGCGGATCAGGGCCCGTTCCTCTGGCTCCAGCAACTGCAGGGTGCCCACCACATGGGCTAGCGCCCCCCCTCGGTCAATATCTGCCACCAGCCAGGTGGGGGATCCCAGATGCAAAGCCACCCGCATGTTGGCCAGATCCCGCTGCTTGAGGTTGACCTCTGCCGGACTGCCCGCCCCCTCGCAGACAATCCACTCGTACTGCTGCTGCAGGCGAGCCAGGGCTGTTTTCACTGCCTCCCAGGCAGGCGCAAACCAGCGCTCGTAATACTCACTGGCACAACAGGTGTCCACCGCCACGCCGTTGAGGACCACCTGGGAAGTTAGGTTGCCCTGGGGCTTGAGCAAAATCGGGTTCATCTCCACGGCGGGCGGGATCCCGGCGGCCCAGGCCTGCAGGGCCTGCGCGTAGGCAATCTCGTGGCCCTCGGCAGTGACATAGGCATTCAGCGACATGTTCTGGGCCTTGAAGGGGGAAACCCTCTTCCCCGCCTTCTTCAGGAGGCGACAGAGGGCAGCCACCACAAGGGTCTTGCCCACATGGGAAGCTGTCCCCACCACCATCAAGGAGCGGCACAGCTGGGCCATTGCGGATCCCCTGAGCTTTTCGACGGGCAGACCCTCCCTCCAAAGGGGCAGAAGAAAAGGGAGGGAAGCAGCTTCCTCTCCCACGCAAACTCACTCGAGCTGGGGCAGATGGATTCGAACCACCGAATGGCGGGACCAAAACCCGCTGCCTTACCACTTGGCGATGCCCCAATTTACCTTGCCTAGCTAGCTCAATATAGCGATGTGGCCTTGAATCTGTCAACGGTTCCTTGGTCGCCTAGGTCGCGGGGAAGCTGCAGCTATTTGCCAGAGGGCCAGAGTCGACCTCAGAAGGGCTGGGCAGCTGGGGGATGGGGACCACTTCGAAGAAGTAGGCCCGGATCTCCGGCCCAAAGTAAATGACATCCCCACTTCTCAGGTAGTGGGTAGCCACGCGGCTGCCGTTGACGAATACGCCGTTGGTGCTGGAGTGCCCTTGGCGGTCGCCGTCGATGAGACAGTAGGTAAACCCTGTGCGGCTAGACCGGGTAGGCACCCGCACCAGGTAAGCATGGCGGCGCGAGACAAACTGGTTGACAATCTGGATGGTGTTGGAAGGGTCCCGGCCAATGGTGTAGATATCCCCCCGCAGGATGTAGCTGCAGGGCCGCACAGGATGACAGAGGCAAAGGGTGAACTCCGGATAGGACAGAGGTTGCTCGGGAACTGGCTCGAACAGCTCTTCTGCCAGTTCCAACTCCTGGCTAGCGGACAGCTGTGCTCCGCCCACTTCTGTAGTCGCAGTAAAAAAGTCGTTGAGGTTAGATGGCAACGGCTTTCCCTCTCCCACCTTCAAGCACACCCCATTCAACCTAGGCTTTCCAGGCAACTCACAAAACCCGCAACTTGCAGGTTCCCACCTCCTCCAAATTTTGCATCAGGCAGAGCTTTTCTCTGGCTGTCTGGGCCCGCTTGGAGCGGCAAGCCTTGCTAGCAGACAGGCTATTCTGGGTAGCAGGTCTATAGCTTACTTTATAACCCTCTTTATAAGCCTAAGGTGCGGATGTGACGGAAGCTCTGTTGCGTCGGTTGGATGTGGCTACAGAAGCGGCTCTGGAGGCGGCAGCACTGTTGCGGGAGTACGTGGACAAAGCTCTGGCTATTGAGGAGAAACGTCCAGGGGACTTGGTGACAGCAGCAGACCGCGCTTCCGAGGAGCTCATCTTGAAGATCCTGAGGCGCCACTTCCCCGAAGATGGGATCTTGACGGAGGAATCGGGCCAGCAGGGATCCCCAGAAGGCACCTACACCTGGGCGATCGATCCCTTAGATGGCACCACCAACTTTGCCCACGGCTACCCCTTTGCTGCCGTCTCTATTGGCCTGCTGGAGGGGCGGGAGCCGGTGCTAGGGGTGGTCTGCGACATCTTTCGGGGGGATCTCTTTCGCGCCGTACAAGGGATGGGAGCCACCCGCAACCGCAAACCCATCCGCGTCTCCTCTACTACCGAACTCTCCCGCAGTCTCCTGGTTACTGGCTTTGCCTACGACCGCCGGGAAACTCCGGACAACAACTACGCTGAGTTCTGCCACTTCACCCACCTCACCCAGGGAGTGCGGCGAGGGGGATCGGCTGCCCTTGACCTGGCCTACGTGGCCACTGGCCAGTTGGACGGCTATTGGGAGCGGGGTCTCTCCCCTTGGGACATTGCCGCTGGGATTGTCTTGGTGCGAGAGGCCGGCGGCAAGGTTACCGCCTACGACGGCAGCCCGGTAGATGTGTACAGTGGCCGCCTGCTGGCCAGCAACGGCTGGCTCCATGCTGCTCTCCAAGAAGAACTGGCCCAGGTCAGCCCCCTGCCGGTTTCCTTCCCGCTGCGGCGGAATCGCCAGCTCGGAGAGCGCAGCAGCTAAAGTCAAAGTCTACGTAAAGGCCAGCAAGTCATGGCGCTTTTGCAAAGCAAGGGAGGCAACTTAGTCGGGAAAAGACTCCGGCGTTGTTGTTGGGCGGCAGGGTTTGGCCTGGTGCTTCTCTTGGGGATCCCCGCCTACCCTCAGCCTGCCCAAAAGCCAGCCTCAGCCGCCCTCGTGGGTTCCGACTCCCGTTGGGCCCGAATTCGGGCGCGGGGCCGTCTGCGGGTTGGCCTGGATCCCAGCTTGGGCCCTGCCTACCTCTACACCGACCTGGGGCGAAAAACCTACGCCGGCTTTGAGTGGGAGATCCTCGAGGCCATTGCCCAGACGCTAGAGGTGCGGCTTGAACCTGTCTACATCCCCTGGAGCCAGCAGTTGACGGCCTTGCAGGCGGATGAGGTGGATCTCATTTGGGGAGCGCGGGAAGGCCTGGGCCTGGATTCGCAGCAGTTTCTCGCCACCCGACCCTACTACCTCAGCCCCCAGCGCTTGGTGGTGCGGGATCCTGGGCAAGGGGAGCCCCCTATCCAGTCTCTGGCCCAGCTCTTTGGCCGCAAGGTGGGCATTGTAGTCAATAGTACGGGAGCAGCGCTGTTGGAAGCCTACAACGAGAGGCGGGGCAACCCCATCCGGCTCTTTGCCACCAGCAACCCCGAGCGCCTGTTTGCCCAGCTCCAGGCCGGCCAGTTGGATGCGGTGCTCGTCGATCAGCCCGTGGCTGTCCTGGGCCTGCGGCAGGCGGGATCCCGGCTGCGCCTAGTGGGGCCGCCTCTCTTCCCCATACCTTTGGTGGGAGTGGTATCCTCGCAGCACCCTTCCTTGAAGGAAGCGGTGGATGCAGCGATTGCAACCCTGGCCGAAAATGGAACTCTGCAGCAAATCTTGGAGAGGTGGCAACTATGGGAGCCAACGCTGATGTCCCCCGCATTGACCGGGGGCTAGCCCGTTACGAGACTGACCACTTTGCCATCCTGGGCGTGCCCCTCACCGCCGACCCCAAGAGGATTCGGCGCGGCTACCTGCAGGCGGCCAGGGCCCTGCACCCGGATCGCTTTGTCGGGGATCCGGAAGGGGCAGAGCGGGCCAATGTCCTCTTTGCCAAGCTGGTCAACCCGGCCAACGAGGTGCTGACCAAAGAGCGGGAGCGGTCGGAATACGAGGCTCTGCTCAAGCTGCGCATCCAACGGCTACTGGAGTCGCCGCCTGCAGATCTCTGGCCTACGGGAGAGGCAGTCAAAGGTTTGGCCGAGTCTCCCAACTGGGAGGAAGAGTATGTCCAGCGGGTGGAAAAGCTGGCCAAAGAGCAATACAGCTCCCTGGCCACCCTGCTGGAGAAAACCGAGCAACTGAGCGAGCTCAACCTGGCCTATCTGTTGCTCAAGGCTGGCTACAAGGCAAGCCCAGCTCCTGCCCCTAAAACCACCCCCCTGGGCGGGATCCCGACCAGCCCCCCAGTTCCGCCGCCCCCTTCTCCTGCCGCCCCGCCTCCACCTCCCCAACCCAGTCCTGCCGAGACCCGCTTCCTGCAGGCGCTGGACATGATTGAGCGCAAGCAGTACCGGGCTGCCATCCAGTACTTAAACTTTGCCATCAGCGCCCAGCCCAACGTGGCCCGCTACTATCTGCACCGGGGTATTGCCCACCTGAAGCAGGGCAACGCCGGTATGGCCAAGGCTGACTTTCTGCAGGCCAGTCGCCTAGAACCCAACAACGCCGAGTTGATGGCCGAAGTGCGCCGCTGGCTGCAGCAGGTCACCACCCAGCAGCCGGTTCCCGTTTCCTCGGCTAGCCGTCAGACCTCCCAGCCCCAAAAAGTGGTGCCGCCCTCCCGCAAGGGAGAAAGCGGTGGCTTCTGGAGCCGCCTCTTCGGCATCTTCGGCAAGAAAAAGTAGGCTCAGCTCCCTTCAGGAAGCGCCTGCCAGCACCAGCAGCGTGACCAGGGATCCCGTGTTCCAGAGGCTGTGGAGCAGGATGGGGGCTAGCAGGTTGCGGCTGTGGCTGTACACCACTCCCAGCACTACCCCCAGCATGGTCAAGGGCAGCAAATCGGCAAGGTTGAGGTGAGCAACGGCAAAGGTGAAGGCGCTTAGAGCAATGGCAGCCCCCATCGGCAGGTAACGGCTCAGCGTCGGCAGCCAAAAACCCCGAAACAGCACCTCCTCAAAAACGGGGGCACAGACAGAGACCACAGCTAGAAATAGCAACCGCGCCCCCCAGCCGTGGCTCTCCAAAAGCAGCGGCAAAATGGGGTTGCCGCCCCCCGCCTGCGGCAGCAGTAGCTGCGACAGCGCCGCCGCCAGCACCACCAGCGGTAGGGCCGCCCCGTAGCCGCACAGGCCCCAGAGCAGCCAAGGACCCCCTAGGCGCACCTGCAGCACTTTTTGCCAGCCTGGGTAGGCACGTAGGAGCCAGGACAATAGCCCTGCCCCCAGCAAAGCCCCAGAGTTGTAGGTGAGAAACAGGATCGCTCCTTGGTGCCAAGGGCTAAGCTGCTGGGCTTCCAGGCCAAGGAGGGTGGTGTAGAGTCGAGGCACCAAGGCGTTGAGGAGAAGAAACCCCAGGAACCATCCCGTTAGCACTGCCTGCGCCCCGATCCCTGGCCAAGGCACCTCCCAGGGAGGACCCACGAGAGAACGTTGGCGCCAGAAGCTCCAGCCCAGCCAGCCCACTAGGAGGATCAGCCCCAGCAGCGCCCCCAGCAGGGGGATCCCGCCCACCACCGCCAGTCGGAACAAAGCTGCCAGAGCCAATTTTTCCTGCTGCTGGTTAAGGGCATTGAGGCTGTCGCCGCGCTGTTGTAGCCGGTAGAGCTGCTGCAGGGCCACCGCCTCAAACCAGCCGTCCAGGTGGTTGTGGAGATGTACCTCGGCCTCTGGCAGGATGCGCCGCGGCGTCCCCCATAGCCCCTGCAAGACCTGGGCCGCCTCCTTTTGCGGGGATTCCAACTCGAAGGGACGGCTGGGATCAACCACCTGCTGCCACTGCCGGTGGGCCGCCTCCAGATCCTCCTGGTAAGCGTAGAGCAAGCCCAGGCGCAGCCGTAGCCCGTCCAGCTCTGCCTGCAGCTCCTGGACAGAAGCCAGGAGAGCGGGATCCCCTGTGGACCCTTCGCCCCTCGTCTCCAGCCCTGCCACCCGTTTCAGGCGCTGTAGGCGCCCGGCGTAGTTGTCGGCCACCTGCTGGTAGCGACTGCTAGCTACCTTGAACACCTCCTGATCCAGCAGAGCTCGGGCCAGATCCTGATAGCGAGGATCGTCAAGGGTGCGGGCAGCCTGCAGGGCAAGATCAACTTGCAACAGGTCCAGCTTCGTTTGCAGCGGCGGCTGGAACCAACTGCTGGCCAACGCAAGCCCAACAATGACAAAAGCCAGCAAGCTGAGCAGGTTGAGGAGCCCCCGGCGAACAGAAAGCCAACCGAAAAAGGGATCGACAAAAGCCGTGGCTTCAGAGGGAGACATGGCAGCAACAGCGGCAACTCCAGCGGCTTATATCCTAGCTTCTCTTGGCCTCAGCCGACTGAAGGAGTCAGCGTCGCTCCAGCCAATAACGGTAGATGGGCAGCCCCAACTGCAGACACTGCCACTCCCGCTCAGTAGGAATGCCAAAGGGGTTGTCATCGAGGGGACCCTGGTAGGGATTCCAAAACTGCGGATGCTCCAGGAAACGAGCGACCATCTCCTCGGCAACTTCCTGCACGTCCGACTGCAAGAAAACAGGGCTGCCCGGTTGCAGCAGCAGCGCCAGATCCGCCACCAGTTGGGGCTGGACGATCCGCCGCTTGTGATGGCGCTTTTTAAACCAGGGATCCGGAAATTGAATGGTGACGCGGCTAAGATCCCCGGGAGCAAACAGATGCCTTAGGGAGACGTTGATGTTGGCAAACAGGAAATAGACATTGTCCAGCCCCAGCTCGTCCCGCCAGGCATTGGCCCGCTCCACCAGCGGCTGCCGAATCTCCACGCCCAAAAAGTTCCAGTCGGGCTGTTCCTGAGCCAGGCGCAGCAGAAAGCGCCCACTCCCGCTGCCGATATCCAAGTGAAAGGGCTGTCCCAGCCGCCGATACACCCGTTCCCAGTGGGGTGGGGAAGCAGGCTGTTGGTACTGAGCCTGCAGGGGGTTGACGTGTTGCCGCAGCCGTTGGCCAAGCCCCTTTTGCAGCGGGAGGTCAGCCCAGGGGGGAGAAGAAGAGCCCTCCTTGGGTTGGCTTCTAGGACTCCTAGGACTGGGCCGTTGCACTTCTGTTGCCATAAGCGCCAGCTTCGGCTCTTGCAGAGGGAACCCTCCGCCAGGGGAAATCTAAGCTACCTAAGCTACCACTGGATACTGTCAATGACCTGCCGCAAGATCTGGGCCGAGCGGTGCAATTGCTGCTGCTCGCTCTCGGTAAGGGCCATGACTAGCGTGCGCTCCACCCCTTGCCGTCCAACGACCCTGGGCAAGCTAAGGCAGACCTCCGGCAGGCCGTACTCCCCCTGGGTGAGGCTGCTCACGGTTAAAACCCGCCGCTGATCCCGCACCAGCGCCTGGACAATCTGCGCCACCCCTAGGCCAATGGCATAGCTCGTGGCCCCTTTGCGGCGGATGATCTCGTAGGCGGCGTTGCGCACCTGCTCGAAAATATCCCCCAAGTGGGCGGGATCCCAGGCCGGCGAAAGCTGGCCAATTGGCGTGCCGGCGATATTGACCTTGCTCCAGACGGCCACCTCGCTATCCCCATGCTCGCCGATGATGTAGGCGTGCAGGCTGCGCGGATCCACCCCCAGCCGCTGGGCCAAAAGGTAGCGAAAGCGGGCCGTATCCAAGACCGTTCCCGACCCCATCACCTGCCTTGGCGGCAGCCCCGACAACTTCAAAGAGACATAGGTCATGACATCAACGGGGTTGCTCACCACGAGGAAGATGGCTTCTGGACAATGCTCCATCAGGGCCGGGATCAGGCTTTTGAAGATCTCGACGTTGCGGTGGACCAAATCCAAGCGGCTTTCTCCAGGCCGCTGCTTGGCCCCTGCCGTTAAAATCACCACATCAGACCCGGCGCAGTCGGCCAGCTCCCCTGCCCAGATCCGCGTCGGCTCGACAAAGGGGATCCCGTGCACCAGGTCCATCACTTCCCCTTCCAGCTTGGCGCGGTCGATATCGTGAAGAACCAGCTCGTCTAGCGTGTTTTGGATAACCATCGCGTAGGCACAGGCCATGCCCACTTGCCCAGCGCCGATGATGGATCCCTTCAAAAGGCGACGGGAAGCCTGCTGCTTAGCCTGCTGCTGAAGGGGCGACGGAGGTTGGTGCCCAGAGGCCGTCATGGCTTAATCCAAGACATGGGCAAAGCGACGGTAGAGAAAGTCGAGGGCAGAGTGGCGCAGCTCGTAAAACTCAGGCATTTCCAGGATACGGGAGCGGATGCGCGGTCGCTCGAAAGGAATGGTCAAGATCTCGCCAATACGAGCAGCAGGGCCGTTGGTCATCATCACCACCCGGTCTGATAGATAAAGAGCCTCGTCGATGTCATGGGTAATCATCAAAACCGTGCAGCGGTGATCCCGCCAAATGGCTAGCAGCTCATCCTGGAGCTCTTCCTTGGTGATGGGATCCAAGGCCCCAAAGGGCTCGTCCAATAGCAGCACTTCAGGGCGAACGGCCAGAGCGCGCGCAATGGCCACCCTTTGCTTCATGCCGCCAGAAAGCTGCTTGGGCCGCTTGTGGGCTGCTTCGGCCAAGCCCACGAGTTCCAGGTGTTCCTGAACGATTTCCCTTTTCTCTCTGGGGGATTTATCAGGATAGACCTGATCCACCACCAGATAAACATTTTCAAAAGCTGTCAGCCAAGGCAAAAGGGAATAGTTCTGAAACACCATCATCCGATCCGGCCCTGGAGCAGTGATGGGCTGGCCCTTGAGGGTAATGGACCCGGACGTTGGAGCAGAAAACCCGGCCACCATGTTGATCAAGGTGGACTTACCACAGCCGGAGTGGCCAATAATGCAGACGAATTCCCCGGCAGCTACTTCCAGATTGATGTTTTCCAAGGCAACAAAAGGCCCTGCCGCAGTCCAGTAGGTCTTGCCCACATTCTGAAGACGCAGAAGAGGCAGCCCTGCGGCAGAAACTGTTGAAGACAACGGCGAGGAAGATAGGCGAGAGCGGGTCATCATGGCGTTTTCGGGTTGAGTAAGGTAACAAAAGCTAAACTTCGCTAAGCCGGTAGTTCTGCAGCTTCGGCTCCTGCCCTATGGCCACCGACTCCAGGTAGGCAATGGGATCCTCGCCATCAAAGCGAGATCCATCGCCAAAGAGCAAAGCTCCACGGTCGTGGGCCCGATCCGGCAGCCCCAGGTCGCTGGCAGCTAGGGCATAGGTCTTGTCGTCTAGCACTTGCTCGAGGACGGAAACCCAATTGCGAGGAAAAGCGCAGAGGCCCCAGCGAGCCATTTGCGTCAGGATCCAGAGGTGCTCCAATCTTTCCGGACAGGTGTTGCGCCCGTTGGCAAACTGATGGAAACCGACAATCACTTGCGACTCATCGGCAATTCCCCGCTGCAGGACACCCCTCCACCCCGGCTGCAGATCCTCCAGGGCCGCGCCCACATACTGGGGCTGAGCCAGCCACCCCAAGATCTCAGAACGGTGCTGCGGCTGATCGCAGTAGTGACAAGCCTCCAGTAGTGCCTTGACCAGAGCCACGTGGGTGTGGGGGTAGCTTTGGGCCCAGTCCTGGCGCACTGTTAGGACTTTCTCGATGTGGCTGGGCAAGATTTCGGGAGTGGTGGTGACGATGAACCCCAGCCCTTCCCTAACGGCGCGGGAGTTCCAGGGCTCGCCCACGCAGTAGCCATCGATGTTGCCGGCCTTGAGGTGGGCCACCATCTGCGGCGGCGGGATCACTGTCAACGTGACGTCGCGATCCGGATCCACCCCTCCGCTGGCCAGCCAGTGCCGCAACAAGAAGTTGTGCAGGGAAGCTGGGTGAACCACCCCCAGGGTAGGGACGGCCTCTGGGGTTTGCCTTAGGTAGTTGCCAAGATCCCAGGGGCTAAAAACCCCCTGCAACAGAAGTCGACGCCCAAAGGTAATGGCGCTGCCGCCGCGGGAGAGGGTTAACGAGGTTACCAAAGGCACCGGCACTCCCCCCACTCCCAGAGTGGACGCCAACGGGATCCCGGCCACCACCACAGCCGCATCCAGCCGACCGGAGCGGATCCCTTCCCAGATGGTTTTCCAGCCCGGCTCCCGCACCAGGGTGACCTGTTCCAGACCGTGCTTTTGAAACAGGCCTTTTTCTTGGGCCACCACCAGCGGGGCGCAGTCGTTGAGGGGCACAAAGCCAATTGCCAAGTTGACTTTTTCCAGCCCCCCCTTGGCAATGGCCACGCGGGTGAGAGTTTTCTGGCGGGCCCGCTTTTGCTGGTTGAGAAAGTAGATCATCTCGCCCCGCAGGCTGTAGTACTCGGGGTGATTCACCACTTCCAGGCGGTGGCGGGGGCGGGGAAACGGGATTCGCAAGATCTGGCCGACGCGGGCCTCAGGGCCATTGGTGAGCATCACCACTCGATCTGAAAGCAAAAGCGCCTCGTCCACATCGTGGGTCACCATGACGCAGGTGAGCTGCTCGGCCTGGGCAATCTCCATCAGTTGCTCCTGCAGGCTGCCGCGGGTAAGGGCGTCCAGGGCCCCGAACGGCTCATCCAACAGCAGCACCCTGGGGCGAATGGCCAAAGCCCGGGCAATGGCCACCCGCTGTTTCATCCCCCCCGACAGATGGGCCGGGCGCTTGTCGGCTGCCCCCTGCAGCCCCACACGCCGGATGTGCTCTTCCACAATCTGCTTCCGCTCCGCTTTGGGAAGGGATCCCAGCACCTCGTCTACGGCTAGAGCAATGTTTTCCCGCACCGTCAACCAGGGCAGCAGGGAATAGTTCTGAAACACCACCATGCGATCCGGCCCGGGATCCGTCACCTGCCGGCCCTCCAAGAGAACACCGCCCCGGGATGGCTTCTCTAAGCCGGCAAGGATATTGAGCAAGGTCGATTTGCCACAGCCGGAGTGGCCAATGAGCGAGACAAACTCCCCTTTTTGGATCTCTATGTGGATGTCTCTCAGGGCAGGGTAGATCTCTCCATTGTCTAGGAGAAAATCTTTGTCTACATGATCAACTTCGATGTAGGGCTGGGTCTTCATAAGGCTACCTAAGGGATCCCTTGCAGTGGATTGTTGGGAGCAGGAAAACTTAGCCTAGTGATCTTCGCTCACCACTAGCGAGCCAATCCAAGCCGTGATGCGATCCAACAACAGTCCAACTAGGCCAACATAGACCAAGGCCAGAATAATCTCGCTAACGCGGGAGCTATTCCAGGCATCCCAAATGAAGAATCCAATGCCCACGCCGCCAATTAACATTTCTGCTGCCACAATAGCCAGCCAAGACAGGCCCACCCCAATGCGCAAGCCAGTAAAAATGTAGGGCACGGTTGCCGGGAAGACGATCTTGAAGAAATACTTCCAGCCAGACAGACGCAGAATTCTGGCCACATTGCGGTAATCCTGTGGGATTCGCTGCACGCCAGCGATGGTGTTGATCAAAATAGGCCAGAGGGCCGTGATGAAGATAACAAAAATGGCAGAAGGATTGGCATCGCGAAAGGCGGCCAAGGAAATGGGCAGCCAGGCTAAAGGTGGAACCGTGCGCAGCACCTGAAAAATGGGATCCAAAGCCTCGTAGAGCCAGCGGTTAACCCCAATGATCATGCCGCCCACAACCCCCACCAGGCCGGCCAGGGCAAACCCAATGAACACCCGCCGCAAGCTGGCCCAAATTTGCCAGAACAGCCCTTTAGCATTGCCGCCATAGTCAAAAAAGGGATCTTTAATGAGGGGATCCCAAGTGTCCTGCCAGACTTGGAGAGGTGTGGGCAGGTTGGCCCCGGGCCGGCTGTAGGCAACTTGCCAGAGAATGAGCAGGATTAGAATGGCCGTGGCGGGCAACAGAATGCGGCGCAGCACCTTGTAAACCTGAACCCGTTGCCGCCAAGCAAAGGTAGAGCTAGCGGGTGAACCAATGCCGGCGTTGGCCTGAAGAGCAAAACCTGGGCCAGTTTTCAGCAGCCATTGTCCTAGGCCAGCCAGTAGGGAAAGGAAGATCCGCAAGAGGTGGTAGCTCGACTTTAGGGCGGATTTGGGAAGTCTCATAGTCTACTAGGAGTGAGGTTGAAGTTAGCTTAGAGGGATCCCAAGAGAGAAGGGGTTCAACTTGAACACTCTAGGTAGAAGTTGGCGGATCCCTTCTCTCCTGGGCAGTTACCAACTCAGGCAAGTCAGCAAGTTAGGCCAGCTTCTTAATCGCCAACTTCTCCAGATAGGCGGCAGGATTTTCGGGATCGAACTTCACCCCATCGAAGAAGGTTTCCACGCCGCGGGAGGTGCTGGGGGGAATAGCAGCCTGCTGGCCAATGGCTTTGGCGGCCTCGCGCCAGAGATCTTCTCGGTTGACCTTATTCACCAAAGCTTTGGTATCGGTGTCAGCAGGTAGGTAACCCCAGCGGATGTTTTCGGTCAAGAACCAGAGATCGTGGCTCTTGAAGGGGTAGGAAGCACTATTTCGCCAGAACTTCATCAAATGGGGGCTGTTCTCAACAACCTTGCCGGTGCCGTAGTCGAAAGTGCCTTTGGCGCGGCCCAAGATATCCGCTACGGGAACCCCCAACCAGCGACGGTTGCTAATGATGCGGCACATTTCTTCTTTGTTTTCCATCTGATCGCACCAGATCTGGGCTTCTAGGATTGCTTTCAACAGGGCCAGGGTGGCTTTCGGGTGCGCATCCACCCAGTCGGCCCGCAGGGCAAAGGCCTTTTCCGGGTGGTTGTTCCATAGCTCGCCGGTGGTGAGGGCAGTATACCCCTCTTTTTGGTTCACCAGCTGGGCATTCCAAGGCTCGCCCACACAGAAGGCTTCCATGGTTCTGGATTTCATATTGGCCACCATCTGCGGCGGCGGCACCACAATGAGGGAGACATCGCGGGTGGGATCGATCCCGCCTGCCGCCAGCCAATAGCGCATCCACATGTCGTGGGTACCGCCGGGGAAGGTCATCGCGCATTTGGGCTCTTTGCCGGCTGCTCGCAACTCGGCAAACTTAGCTTTGAGGGGGGAACTATCCAAGCCAATTTTCAGATCCCGATATTGGTTGGAAATGCTGATGCATTGACCGTCGAGATTGAGACGGGCCAAAATGTACATAGGCACCGGCTTGCCATCGGTAACTTTGCCGGTGGTGATGAGGTAGGGCATGGGACTGAGAATGTGCGCCCCATCGATGCCGCCGGCGGCGGATCCCAGCACCAAGTTGTCGCGGGTGGTGCCCCAAGAGGCCTGCTTGACCACCTCCACGTCTTTCATGCCGTACTTGGCAAAAAACCCCTTCTCTTTGGCAATGATGAGGGGGGCAGCATCGGTGAGGGCGATAAATCCCAGCCTGGCTCGCGTGGTTTCTGGGGTATCAGCTTGAGCTACCCAGTAGCCCTGCCCCAAGGATTGGGATTGGGCGCGGGGGATCCCAGCCGTAGCTGCTCCAGCCGCAAGGGCAGCTGCCCCAGCCAAAAACCGGCGACGGGAGATGGGAGAGGAAGTGTTGAATAGCTTAGACATCACAACCTCCAAAATTTCGAACGACAAACTGCCTAGTAGGTCATCAAGGGGGAAGCAGAGGTCTGAGCAGCCGAGGGATCACGACGCGGCCTGGCCCCGAAGTGCTCAATCAGCAGCTCCACCAAGACGGGCTTGAGGTCTTCGCAAGGGATCCCTTGGCGCACGCATTCGCCCAGCTTGGCGTCTTTGCCCACTTCTCCTCCCATGTAGATGTCCACCGCCTCCACCGGCTTGCCGTTCTTGCGAACGGTGGTGCCCATGAGGCCAATATCGGCCACCTGGGGCTGGCCGCAGGAGTTGGGACAGCCTGTCCAGTGGATGCGCACCGTTTGAGGAATCTCCAGCTCGGCTTCCAGCTCTTCCATCAGGGCCACGGCGCGGTTTTTGGTCTCGATGAGGGCAAAGTTGCAAAACTGGTTGCCCGTACAGGACACCAACCCCCGCTGCAAGGGTCCCGGGTTGGGGGAGAACTTTTTCAAGAGCGGCTCTTGGAGAAGCGGCCCCACCCGCGAGTCGGGCACATTGGGGATGAGCACGTTCTGCTCCACCGTTAGCCGCAGCTCTCCGGAGCCGTACACCTCCGCCAAGCGAGCCAGCTCCCTCATCTCCGGGACGTTGAGCCGCCCGACGGGCACGTGCAGGCCTACAAAGTTAAGGCCCAGTTGCTTTTGGGCGTGTACTCCCAGCAGATCCCGCTTGTGCCAGACCACCTCGTCTTTTTCCGCCGCTCTGGGCAGAGGGTGGCCAATCTGCTGCTCCACCGCCACCCGAAACTTCTCCAGGCCCCACTCGTCAATGAGCCACCTCAGCCGCGCCTTTTGCCGGTTGGCCCGCAGGCCGTGATCCCGATAGACCAGCAGCACCGCCTCACATAGAGGAACCACATCGCGGGGATCTACCCAAACGTCCAGCCCGATGGCCTCGGCACAGCGGCGGGCCGAAAAAAAGCCTCCCACCAAGACGTTGAAGCCCAGCTTGCCCTCTTTGAAAGCAGGCACAAAAGCCAGGTCGTTGATCTCGGCATGCACCGAGTTGTCGCGACAACCGCAGATGGCGATGTTGAACTTGCGCGGCAGGTTGGTGAAGGAAGGGTTGCCCTCGCCGTTGTTGGTTACCATGTCCTGCACTTTGCGGGTGAGGCCACGCACGTCGATCAGCTCATCCGGGTCGATACCGGCCAGAGGGGATCCCGTGATGTTGCGCACGTTGTCCATGCCTGACTGGATGCTGGTCAGGCCCACCTCCTTGAGTTGCCGCAGAACCTGAGGCATGTCCTCAATGGGAATGCCCCGCAGTTGCAGGTTTTGCCGAGTGGTGATGTCGGCTACGCCATCTTGGCCGTAGGGGCGGAGGATCTCGGCCAACTTGCGCATTTGGCCGCTGGTCAGGATCCCATTGGGCAGGCGCAGCCGCAGCATGAACTGGCCAGGGGTGCGCTTGCGAAAGAAGATCCCCAGCCACTTGAGGCGGTGATCTCGGTCGTCTTCGGGGATGTTCTCCCAGCCCATTTGGGCAAAAGCTTCCAGCTCGTCCTTAACCGCCAGCCCATCCTTCTCGCTTTTAAGGCGTTCAAACTGGTTCGCCATGATCGCTGCCGTGGGATAACACCGCCTACCCTAGCGATGACGAACCATTGACTTTGGTATTTAGCGTTACATTTCTTAATGGGCTATGCGATTTCGGCATAGCTAAGTTGTGGTTTATGCATAGGAGAGGGGGATCCCCTTTCCCCTGCTAGGAAAAACAGCGTTTACTGCCCCTCTATCCCACCTTCAAAAGAACCCTAGCCAACTGCTCGCAGGCTGCCCTGATCTTCTCCAGGGTGCCGGGATTGACCAAGCCGTAGTAGTCAAATCCATAAACTTTCCCAGTTTGGACGGCTTGCAACCGATTCCAAAAGGGGCGGGAACGGAAAAACGCCAAGGGATCCGCCGCCTCCGGGTTGACCACCAGCAGAACTTCTGGGTTGGCTTCCAGGATGCGCTCTGCCGAAAGGGTGACGTAGCCCCGAAAAGGCCCTTGGCTTTGCAAAGTAGCGGTGAGATTGTCCGCGCCAAAGCGTTCCAGCAGATCCCCGGCCCAGCTTTGCCGGTTGGGAGAAAGAATCGGCTGGGTGCCCACCAAGAGCAAGGTTTTGGGTCGAACGCGGGGCAGTTCCTGGGGCAAAAGGGATCCATACTGCCGCAGCAAGGGATCGGGATCCGCCCCCAAAGCAGCAGCCAGGGTGGCAATCGTCTCTTCCAAAGCAGCCCAACTGTCCACGCGGGTGAGGTAGGTGGGGATCCCCAGCTCCTGCAGCCGTTCTGCCAGAGCCTCGTGAAAGCCACTGGCCCCCACCACCCAGTCCGGTTGTAGGGCCACAAGCTGCTCCAGGTTGGGTTGGTTGCCCAGCCCCAGGCGGGTCAAGCCTTGGAAGCGGGGATCCTCCTCCAACAAACGACTGGCAGGGATCCCCACCAACCTATCGGGGGCCAAGCGATAGAGGATATCGGCAGTCAAGGTGGTGAGGCTGACTACCCGACGAAAAGGACTCTGTCTTGCTGACAGGAGTGGCTCCTGAGGGATCCGACCTTGGGCTTGGGCCAAACGCCCCATTCCCCAGGCCCCCACGCTGGCCAGACCAAAGGCGAACAGTTGACGGCGAGAAAGACGAGACAGCATAGACAATCTCCAAAACAATTCCCAAACAGCAATCAATTGAGGGTGAACTGGATGGGCACCACCACCCAAGACTCGATGGGGACGTTGTTTCTCAAGGCCGGGCTGAATTCCCACCGCTGCACCGCCTCCTGCGCTGCCCTATCCAGGGCGGGAAACCCACTGGAAGAGGCGATCTCCACCTGCTGCACCTGCCCCTGGGCATTGACCTTGGCCCGCAGCAGCACCTGCCCCTGTTGGCCGAGACGGCGAGCTTGAGGAGGGTAGGGGGGCGGAGGATTGCGACCGGGGATCGGGCGGGCCAGGACGTCCGGCTGGGGGTTGGCAGCCACTGTCGATGGGGAGGAACTGGGGGGGGTGGCAGGTGTTGGGGCAGAGGAATGGGGTTGGGCCGCACCTATACCGCCAGGTGTCCCAGTTTCAGGATCCCTTGGCCCCAATCTGCTCTCGCTGCCGGGGGAAGGCGGAGCGGCGGCAGTCTTTACGCTGGAACGAATCCCTTGGATCAAGGGGGTAAAGCGGGGCAGAGGGGTGCTTGAGGTAACCGGGGCGGAGGTGAGTGGAGTCGCTGTAGAGGTGGGGGTAGCCGCCGGAGTTGGGGTGGGCTGTTGTGGCGGAGGAGTGGGTTGCGGGGTGGCTGTCGGTAATGGGGTCAGCGGAGGAGTAGGGGTGGGTTCTGGCTTTGCCGTGGGAATGGGTGTAGGGGTCGGTGGAGGCGTAGGGGTCGGAGTTTGCAGGGCCAGCAAAGATTCAGCCTCCGGGATGGCTGGCATCTCGATCTCTTGGGGCACAGGCTCCGGTGGGGATAGATCGTCTGCAGGGGGCGATTCCGGGGCCGGGCCGGGCGGCTCTGCTGTTGGCTCTGGTGGGAGAGATTCTATGGATTCTGAATCCGGTTCGAGCAACTGTGGCTCGGGATCCTCCAGCAAAAGCGTGACTGGGATCCGGAGTTCTGCGTCTGATAAAGGCCGGGATCCCCACCAAGCCAGCCCCAGCAGCGCCATCAGGTGCAAGAGGAGGGAAATCAACCCCTCCCAGCGCAGCGGTCGGAGATCCCTGGCTCGCAGGTGGAGGACGGTCCCCGGCGGATCTTCCCCCTCCTGGCAAGCTGTCCAGAGGGCAGCCCAGCTATAGCTGGCCACCCAAGCCTCTTGCAGCAGCTCCTCGGCACACTCCAGCCAGCCGCTCTCTCTTGCGCCAGCCCAAAGCCACAACGCCAACCAAGCCAGCCCCGCCTCCCAGGCCATGCCCGCCTGCTGCCAATACCACCCCTGCAGTCGCCACAAAAGCTGGGGACAGGACTTCCGAAGAAGAGAGAGGGATCCCTTGGGGGTGCGGGCAGGTGGCTCGGCAAGCATCGGTTAGAGCAGGATCCAGAGTAAACACGGCCTCGGGTCTTGGCCCCTAAAACCGGGTGGAAAAACTGAGCGCAGCATGCCGTCCCGGCTGGGCCAGCCGTTCCACTTCAGGGCCGACAAAGAGAGAGCGGGTTTCGGAGTAGAGAAAATACCTTTCATCAAAGAGATTGAACACCCCGAAATTCAATTGCCAGTTGTCGTCCAGGTTGTAGTAGCCCAGCAGATCCACCACGGTGTAGCCCTTGGGCACAAACGGAATTTGAGGTGGAGCGTTGGGGTTCCGTTGCACTACCTCCCGTTGCGGGTCGCGGGGATCCGCCACCAGCGTGGCCACCAACCTGGCTCCCCAGATCTGGCTGGGATCGTCGTAGTGCAGTCCCAGTACTGCCGTCAGTGGCTCAATGGAAAGGAGGGGTTTGTTTTCGGTGAGGTTATCCCCCACCGCCCAGGCAAAGCTGCCATTGAGGCTCCAGCCGGTCAAATCGGGGCTGAAGAAGTACTGCCCGGTGGCTTCTACACCATAGATGCGGGCCCGACTGACGTTCTGGCTCTGAAAGAGAGTCACCGGTGGAGGTGGCGGGCTCCCTGGCGGGCCGGGGGGTGAAGGCTCGGATCCCACCGCCCGGAAAGCCTCGATAAAGTCGTTGTAGGTGTTGTAGTAGGCGGCCAAGCTAAAGCTGGCCTGGGGGTAGATCCCCCGCAACCCCACTTCAAAGCCTTGGCTGGTTTCCGGTCGCAAGTTGGGATTGGAAAGGGTGCGGTAGCGGAAGAAGGGGCTGACCAGGTTGGTGAAGCCGCTGTTGATTTCGTTGTACTGAGGGGCCCGAAAACCGGTGTTGTACTGGGCCGTAAAGGTGAGGTTGGGATTAATCCTCCACACCAGGCCCACCTTGGGAGAAATGGCATCGGCAAACAGGCTGGCGGCTTCTGCCCCACTTTTCAAGAAGGCTTCGTCAGGGCTGGGGGTGAGGCGGTAGGTGTCGTAGCGGATGCCGGGGATGAGGGTAAAGTTGCCGCCCCCAAAGTCGATCTCATCTTGCAAATACAGCCCAAAGCGCACGGTATCGGAGTCGGGAAAATCTTTGGTGGGAAAAGTGTCCGGGGGGATGTTTTGGGTGACTGCCCCGGTCAGCAGGTTGGTTTGGAAGCGGTTGCGGGGACGTTCGTTGCGGGTGGTGGAGATCTCCATTCCATACACCAAGCGGTGGGAGAGATCCCCGGTTTGGAAGCGGCTCTGGGCCTGTACGCTGGCTCCCAGAATGTTGCTGACCAGCTCGTTGAAGGTATCCCGACGCACAGGCACGGGCCGACCTTGTACCGTGAGGGTGCGTTCTTCCACGCTGGGCTCCTGGGTGCGGGCCGGCTGGTAGTAGATCTGGACGGTGGCCAGCTCAAAAGCGGGGGTATCGGGGTTGGCGTAGCGATATTCCAAGCTGAGGCGGCTGCGCTCGGTCTCAATGGTCTCCCTGAAAAAGCGGATGCTGGGATCCAGGTTGCGGGGCGAAAAGGTGGTGGTGGTGCGGTTGTTGAAGTATTCCGCCGTCAGGGTGAGGCTGTCAAAGGGACTGAAGCGATAGACCAGCTTGGCCAGAACATTGTCTCCCTCCACCGTTTGCCGATCCTTGAAACTGGGATCCGCTTTAATATCCGGCTCTCTGGCGTCGCGGCGAGTGTAGATGAGCAGGGCCTCTAAGTTATCCTGCCGACCCGCCAAGCTAAGGGTGTTGACGTACCCTTGGTTTTTGCTGTCGTACTGGCTGGACAGGCCCACATGGATGTCCCGTTCCCCCAGCAGATCGGCTGGATCCAGGGTGGTGTAGGTCACCACACCCCCCAGCGCGTCGCTGCCGTAGAGGGTGGAGGCGGGGCCGCGGATAATTTCTACAGTTTTCAGGGTCTCCAGCTCAAAGGTATCCCGGCCAATGGTGAAGGGGCCGAAGGAAAATCGCTCCGGCTGGCGGATCCCATCCACCTGGATCAACACCCGGTTGGCGTCGAGGCCGCGGATGTTGAAGTCCTGCAGGCCGTAGCGAACGCTGCGCCGCACGCTTACCCCCGGCTCGTAGCGCACCAGATCCTGAATGTTTTGAACCAGCTCCCGCCGCAACCGCTCCCGGTCGATGACGGTAATGCTGGCGGGTGAGTCGGCCAAAGTGCGCTCGGTGCGAGTACCGGTTACGGTGACCTGTTGCAGGTTAAAGATCGGCGTGCCTTCCTGCTGGAGAGCCCGAAGTTCGGCCTGTAGCCGCTCCACCTCTGCCTGATCCCCCCGCCGGCGAGCAGCCTCTATTTGCGCCTCCAGCTCCCTAATCTGCTCTTGCAAGGTGGTCGGCGCAGGAGTGGCCTGGGCCAACAGCGGCGGAGTTGTCGAATCAGGGATCCGGGCATTGGGCTGAGCCTGGGACAGGGATCCCCAGCCCACTCCCAAACTCAACCCCAAACTCACCACCCGCCACCAACGACCGTTCACGCGCATAACCTCTCAGACTCCTCAAATCCACCCCAGGAAAAACTCACTCCAAACCGGACAAACCCTCCCTCAGCCCCCTGACACCGGCAGGGAGAGGAGCCTTGCTGCCGCTGGAGCTGTGCTGCGCAGGGGGCAAAGCTGGGGCCCTACCGGAGTCGAGATCCACTCCACCTCCAGGCCAAACACCTGTCGCACCCGGCTGGGGGTCAACACCGCCAAGGGAGACCCCAGGGCCTGCATCTGGCCGGATCCCAGCAAGGCAATCTGCTCGCTGTAGCGAATGGCCAAATTCAGGTCGTGCAGCACCGTAACTACCGTCAGGCCCTGCTCCTGCTTCAGCCGTTGCAACAGCTCCAGCAGCTCCAGTTGGTGGCGCAGATCCAAAAAGGTGGTGGGCTCATCCAACAGCAACACCTGCGGCTCCTGCACCAAAGCCAACGCTAGAAAAGCCCGTTGCCGCTCGCCCCCCGAAAGGGTTTCCACCCGCCGCAGCGCCAGGGATCCCAGTCCCGTCTGCTCTAGAGCCCACTCCACCCGCTGCCAATCGGCCCGCGTCAACTGCCACGCCCACCAGGGCTGGTGGGGAGAACGCCCCAGACTGACCAATTGCCGCACCGTTAGCCCTGCCGGGATCCGCTGCTGCTGCGGCAAAAGAGCCAACTGCCGGGCCACCTGCTTTGGAGTGAGTTGAGCGTGCAGATCCCGACCGCCCAAGTACACGCGCCCAGCTTGGGGAATCAGAACCCGACTCAACAGTCGCAGCACCGTCGATTTGCCGGAACCATTGGGGCCGACAATGCTCAGCCATTCCCCCTTTTGCACGCTGAAGCTCACTTGTCGCACCACCGTCCGGGATCCGTAGCCCCCGCTCAAATCCTCGACCTGCAGGATGGGCTCTCTCATCGCCCTGCCCCCTGCTGCCACAGCAGCCAGCCGAAAAAGGGAGCCCCCATCACAGCGGTGACAATCCCCACCGGCAGCTCTATCGGGCCCAAACGGCTCAGGATGTCGGCACCGCTCAGCAGGGTCGCCCCTGCCAAGGCAGAAAGGGGCAACAGCCAGCGGTAATCGGATCCCACCCCCTGCCGCACCATGTGGGGCACCACCAAACCGACAAAGCCGATCAACCCCCCCACACTGACAGCGGTTGCCGCCAGCCAAGCCGCCACCAGACCAATCACTACCCGCGTCCGCGCCAGAGGGATCCCCAAGCTCACCGCCATCTCTTCCCCCAAGCTCAGCAGGTTTAAAGCCCGCGCCTGCCCCCATCCCAATCCCAAGCCGACCAGGATATACGCCCCGGCCACCTGCACCTCTGGCCAGCCCCGCCCGCTCAAGCTGCCGATCAACCAGGTGAGAGCCACCTGCACCCGGTCATCTGCCATCAACAACAAGGTGGAGCTAATGGCCCCAAACAGGGCGCTGACGGCCACCCCCGCCAAGATCAGCCGCTCCACCGCCAGTCCCGAGGGAGTACGCGCCAACCCGTACACCAACACGGTAGTCAGCACCCCGCCCACCCAAGCGGCCAGGGGCACCCAAGCCGTCCACTCTCCCAAGGTGAGCAACCCCACCGCCGCCAGGCCCGCCCCCGCCGAAATGCCCAGCAGGTAGGGATCCGCCAGCCCATTGCCCAGCATCCCCTGCAACAGGGCCCCTGCCATCCCCAGAGCCGCCCCCAGCAACTGGGCCAAGAGCGCCCGCGGCAGCCGCAACTGCCAAACAATCGTCTGCCGAATGGGATCCCCCTGCCCCCACAGGGCTTGCCAGAGTTCTGGGAAAGTCATGGGAACGGATCCCAAAGCAATCGAGACCAAAAGTACTAGGAAAATGAAACTCAATAGCAAACAGGTCAAACCGATTGGCGAGAGCAGCCGCTTTCTTTGCCCCCAGCCGCTGCCCCCCTCAACCTCTGTATACGGACACTCGCGATCGACCAGCACCGGGAAAACCTCTCGAGCTTTGCCCAGGAAGAGAGCCTTCTGAGGCCAAGAAACCCCCTCCGCCCGCAAGGGCGGGATGGAAAACTCAGCCAAGTTGGCCAGGCCTCCCTCCCGAGCTTTATTGAAAGTAAACTCAACAAAACGTAGTCGCTAGAATAGCAAGGCTTCTTGGATGTTGCAAGTCAGTTTCAATAGCTTGTGCCTAAATTTCTCCCTCTTGCGCTTCAGGGCTTTTGGACAAGACCGGGCAGCGCCTCTGCCCAGCCATTCGGACTTATCTCAGGGGGGATCCAACTACCCTGAGCGAGGTCATGGCAACCAACCGCGAAATGGGAATCAGGGGAGAAGGGCTGGGGAAACGTCTCAAACTTCATCTAGACCTGGATCTAGAATGGCCCAAGCTGGTCGGCCCGAGTTGGCTAGACTCCGAACCTTCAGCCCATTGCTGGCCCACGTTTTGATGCCATGAGTTCTTCCGCCGAGCCTACTTGGGATGCCTTAGAGGTGGATCCTGCCCTGCTCACCCCCATGATGCAGCACTACGTAGAGCTGAAGCGGCAGTATCCCCACGCCATCTTGCTCTACCGCCTAGGGGATTTCTACGAGATGTTTTTCCAGGACGCGGAAGTGGTGTCGCGGGAGCTGGAGCTGGTGCTCACCGGGCGGGAGGCAGGGGTCATAGGACGGGTGCCCATGTGCGGGATCCCTTACCACGCCTTTGACCGCTATGCTGCCCAGTTGGTGGCCAAAGGCTATGCCCTGGCCGTCTGCGACCAGATGGAGCCGGCGGATCAGGCCAAAGGCTTGGTGCGGCGGGAAGTGACGCGGGTCATCACCCCCGGCACGGTCATCGAAGAGGAGCTGCTGCAGGCACGGCAAAACAACTACTTGGCCGCCGTGGTCCGCCTGAGAGGCTCCAAGCAAACCCCCTGGGGCCTGGCTTACGCCGACATTTCTACCGGCGAGTTCTGGGTCTGCCAGAGCGAGGGGCAAGAGCAGCTAGAACAGGAGCTGGCCCGGCTGCAGCCGGCGGAGATCCTGCTGCCCACCGAGGAAGGGCTAGGCCTGGGCTTAATTCGGCCTGGGGATCCCCAAGCTCCCCTGGGCCTGCCCGGCCAGTACACCTATACCCTGCGCCCGGCGGAGCCCTTTGAGCTGGCGGTGGCGCGAGAAAACTTGCTACAGACCTATGGCCTGCGCTCTTTGGAGGGCTTGGGCTGCAAGGAGCTGCCCCTGGCAATTCGGGCGGCGGGAGGGCTCTTGCACTACCTGGAGGAGACGCAGAAGAACCTGGTGCAGCCTTCTCCCCAGGGGGGCCACCCCCTCCTACGTCCCCCTCGCACCTACCAGTTGACGGATTACCTCATCTTGGATCCCCAAACTCGCCGCAACTTGGAGCTCACCCAGACCATCCGCGAGGGGGCCTTTGTCGGATCCCTGCTCTGGGTGCTGGATCACAGCCGCACTGCCATGGGAGGACGCACCCTGCGCCGTTGGCTGCTGCAGCCTTTGCGGGATCTTGAGCAAATCCGCCTCCGCCAGGACACCATCCAGGAGCTGTTGGAAAACCCCTCCCTGCGCACCCGCCTGGGATCCCTGCTGGACTCTCTCTATGACCTGGAGCGCTTGGCCAACCGCGTCGCCTCCGGCACCGCCAACCCGCGCGAGCTGGTGGCCCTGGGCTCCTCCTTGGGCAAACTGCCCCAACTGGCGGAGCTGGTGGCCGAAGCCAAGACCCCTCTCCTGCAGAGCTTGCAGCAGGTGGATCCCGCCCTGGTTGACCTGGGCCGCCGCATCGAGCACACCCTCCTGCCCTCCCCTCCCCCTGTGCTCACCGAAGGGGGGCTAATCCGGCCCGGCGTCGATCCGGAGCTGGACAGGCTGCGGCAGCAGGTGGAGCAAGACCGCCAGTGGATTGCCCAGTTGGAGAAAACCGAGCGCGAGCGCACTGGGATCCCCACCCTCAAAGTTGGCTTCAACAAAGCCTTCGGCTACTACATCAGCATCAGCCGCGCCAAGGCCCAGCAGGTGCCCAAGGAGTACATCCGCAAGCAGACCCTGACCAACGAAGAGCGCTTCATCACCCCTGAGCTCAAAGAAAAAGAAGCCCGCGTCCTCACCGCTCAGACTGAGATCAACCAGCGGGAATACGAGCTGTTTGTGCACCTGCGCCAAGAGGCGGGATCCCAAGCTGCCGCCATCCGCCAGGTGGCCCAGACCCTGGCCGCCGTCGATGCCCTCTTTGGCCTGGCCGAGGTGGCCGTGCAGCAGGGCTACACCCGTCCCGTGATCACGGAAGATCGCCGCCTAGTCATCGAGGAAGGGCGCCATCCGGTGGTGGAGAAGTCTTTGCCCCAGGGCCTATTTGTCCCCAACTCGGTGCGTCTGGGATCCCCCCACGGCCCGGATCTGATTGTCCTCACTGGCCCCAACATGTCGGGCAAATCCACCTATTTGCGGCAGATCGGGCTCATCCAGATCCTGGCCCAGATGGGCAGCTTTGTGCCGGCAAGGCGGGCGGAGCTGGGCCTCTGTGACCGCGTGTTTACCCGCATCGGCGCTGTCGATGACCTGGCCACGGGACAGTCCACCTTCATGGTAGAGATGAACGAGACGGCCAACATCCTCAACCACGCCGGCGAGTGCTCCCTGGTGCTTTTGGACGAGATTGGCCGCGGCACCGCCACCTTCGACGGCCTCTCCATTGCCTGGGCGGTGGCTGAGTACCTCGCCACCCAGGTGCGCGCCCGCACGATCTTTGCCACCCACTACCACGAGCTCAACCAACTGGAGACCCTGCTGCCCAACGTGGCCAACTTCCAGGTGGTGGTGAAAGAGCTGCCGGATCGCATCATCTTCCTGCACCAGGTGCAGCCCGGGGGGGCCGACCGCTCCTACGGCATCGAGGTAGGACGCATGGCCGGCCTGCCCCAGCCGGTGATCGAGCGGGCCAAGCAGGTGCTGGCCCTAGTGGAACAACACAGCCGCATTGGCCTAGGTCTGCGCAGCCAAGGGAAAAGCCGCCTTTCCCCCAAGAAAAAACAGGCTGAACAACACCCTGAGCCCCTCGAGATCCGCAACCCCGCCCCGGCGGAGCAACTGTCTCTGATCCCGGGCTCCCTCTTTTCCGAGGAGCCTTAGGGCTCTACCCTCGCTCCGGCTCCCGCTCTTGCAGCCCCAAGCTGGCGGCCAGCACCTCCAGCTCATCCCGCTGCCCCTCCACCCACAGCAGGGATCCAGGGGGTGGGTCAGCCTCTTGCAACTTCAGGCGAAGCCGCTCCAGGCGGTAGTTGCGCCGCCAGTAGTACCAGCCTGCCCAAGGAGCGGCCAGCACCAGGGTCCAGGGCCAGGCTCCCCACGCCGGCTCCAGCATGGACAGCACCAGAGCCAAACAGGCCAGACCCACTCCTGCTAGCCCTGTCAAAAAAACAGCCAACCCCACACTGGGCCGAGCCTGACCGATAAAGGTGGCGATCCCCTCGGCATCGGCAAACTGCAAGCGATAGGCCCGCCCTTCCAGGTGCTTTCGGAGAAGGGATCCTATTTCCTCCAGGCTGTGGCTGCTAGAATAGAAGCGGGTTTCGCTGCGATCTCTACCTGAGGCTCGCAGAAAAAAGAATAGGCCGATCCCCAGAAGCAGCGTCAGCGCTAGGGTAGAAATGGCCTCTCCCTTCAGGGAGAGGGGGAGTGATGTAGCTACCCAATTCATAGGGATGACAGGAACGAGCCCCATCTGGTCGGGCGGCTTGACCTGTAGCCTCTCCACCGTAGCAGGAAAGGGGCAGAAAAATAGCTCGTGGAGGTTGACCCTCTACCTCCTAGTTTAAGTTCTGCAGAGAGGTTGGTTGCCGCCGGCAGTAGCCACGCTTGGTAGATCCTACCTCGACGCAGGAGCAATGGCGCAGGAGCAATGGCGCATCAGCAAAAACCCTGCGCTTTCCAGCAACCGTGACGACGGCTCAGGGGGGAGAAATCTGCGCCCAATCTCATGCAGCTAAGCTGAGAGAGGCAACTATAATTAAGTTATGATAAGGGGCTTACACTTCGCCAGCAGGTGGCTTCCTTCGTGGCTATCTCAGCCGTTCCCTACCGAGGGCAGGATTCCAGGGTTGGACTTAGCCAGAGGAGAGTGTTGTCTCCGCGGGGATGATGACAGCGCACAGCCACTGTCCCTGGGGAACCCTCAACTTAGCCCCCTCTTCAATGTTAGTCCAGCTGCTTGACTGTCTCTGTTGCTATTTCACTCAGTAGCACTTACATGTCTATCTACGAACCTGAAGCCAACGACACTTTGTTTGAAACCCCAACCGACCTCCTCGACCTGACGGAGGAGGAAGAGGCGGAGTTTGCCGAAAGCGAGTACGCCGAAGAGGGTCCAGCTCGACCCTCCACCGACCTGGTGCGCCTTTACCTCCAGGAGATTGGACGTGTTCCTCTCTTGGGACGAGACGAGGAGGTGGCGCTGGCCCAAAAAGTCCAAGACTACATGAAGCTCTTGGATGTGCGCCTGCGTTTGCAGAAAGAGCTGGGGCGGGAGCCTACTCTGGCAGAATGGGTGGCTAGGGCCAACCAGTTCCCTGAGTGGGCCAACCTTACGCCTGAAAAGCTGCAACAGATCCAGCGCATCGGCAAGCGGGCCAAGGAGCAGATGATCAAGGCCAACCTGCGCCTGGTGGTGTCGGTGGCGAAAAAATACCAAAACCGCGGCCTGGAGCTGCTGGATTTGATCCAGGAGGGCACGCTGGGCCTGGAGCGAGCAGTGGAGAAGTTTGACCCCAAAAAGGGTTACCGCTTCAGCACCTACGCCTACTGGTGGATCCGGCAGGGGATCACCCGGGCTATTGCCACCCAAAGCCGCACCATCCGCTTGCCTGTCCACATTACCGAGAAGCTGAACAAGATCAAAAAAGCCCAGCGCAAGCTTTCTCAGGAAAAAGGCCGTACCCCCACCATTGAGGACATTGCTTCCGAGCTGGAGATGACAGTACCCCAGGTCAGGGAGCTGCTGGTGCGGGTGCCGCGCTCGGTTTCTCTAGAAACCAAGGTGGGTAAAGACAAGGATACCGAGCTAGGGGATCTGCTAGAGACCGATGACATCTCTCCCGAAGAGATGATGATGCGCGAGGCCCTCCAGCGCGATTTGCAGCAGCTGTTGGAGGATCTCACCAGCCGCGAGCGGGATGTGATTCGCATGCGCTTTGGGCTGGGGGATGGTCGCACCTACTCCCTAGCGGAAATTGGCCGCGCCTTGGATCTATCGCGGGAGCGGGTACGGCAAATCGAGGCCAAAGCCTTGCAGAAGCTGCGGCAGCCTAAGCGGCGCAACCGGGTACGCGATTACCTGGAGGCCATCAATTAGGGGCGAGCAAGCCGCCTCCAGATCTGGAGGGCCAGCCCCTCCACCTCCGGGATCCGCAGATACAGAGCTCCAGCTACCACTAGGCTTAGGCCCAGGCCACCGGCCAGCCCAGCCCAGACAAGGGCGGTGAGCAGGGGGGATCCCAAGATCTCGTAGGCGCGTAGCTGCATCCACAGCCAGTGGCTAAGCCCACCAGCTAGGACGGTGATCCCCAGCAGGGGCAGTAGGGCTTGTCCCATCTCTTGCCAGGGGATCCCTGGCAGGCGCTGGTGAAGGCAGATCCCCAGTCCAATCAGGGCTACTAGGTTAACCCCTGCTGTGGCCAGGGCAATGCCTGGTGCCCCAAAGACCTGTAGAAATAGGAAGTCCAGAAGGGCGTTGAGGCCAATGGCTAGGCCACTGATGCGCAGGGGCGTGGTTCCGTCCTCCAGAGCGTAAAAGATGCGCACCAGCACATCCCGCAGCAGGTAAAAGCTCATCCCCAGGCCATAGGCCATCAGCAGAGCCGCCACCTCCTGGGTTGCCTCCGCCGTAAAGCGACCCCGTTGGTAGGCCACCTGGACAATGGGTTCGGCCAAGGCCACCAACAGCATTGCAAGGGGCAGGGTGAGGATGGCGGTCACCATCAACCCTTGCCGGATGCGCCGGCACAGCTCGGGCCATCGGTCTCTCTCTCCTGCTAGTTGGGCATAGAGGGGCATCAAAGGTACCAGCACCATGTTGGAAAGGATCCCCAGGGGGGTTTGCACCAAAAGCTGGGCGTAGCCCAAGTTGCCGATGGTGCGATCCCCGGGCACAAAGGAGGCAAAAAAGAGATCCACGTAGACATTGATGTGGATCATGCCAGAGGAGATGACCGCTGGCAGCATGAGCAGGCCCACGGCTCGCACCTGCGGGGATCCCCACTCAAAGCGCAGCCGCAGCCGCCCCAGCCCCAGCCGCTGCTGCAACGGTACCTGAGCCAACCACTGGGCAATGGCCCCGACAAGTACGCCCCAGGCCAGCAAGGTTGGGATCCCTGTCCACCCCAAGCTAAGCAGGATCCCGATGACTGCCAGGCTGGAGATTAGGGGGCTGAGGGCAGGCAAGAGGTAGTGCTCGGCCGCATTGAGTGCCCCAAAGCCAATGCCAATCCACCCCGAGAGCAAGGCCAGCGGCGCCATGATCCGCAGTTGCTGGGCAGCAAGGGCATGGACTGCGGGGCTGGATCCCGGCGCCGTCAGGCGCACTACCCAGTCTGCTCCCCACCATAGGCCCAAGGTCACGGTTAAGAGAAGACAGCCCACCAAGGTGGAGATTGACTCCAGCCAGCGGGCTGCTGCTTCTCCTGAGAGCTGCTGCTTTTTAAGAATGCTGACGATGGCACTGTGAAAAGGACCGTTGATCCCGCCCAGCAGGATCAACAAAAAACCGGGCAGGACATAGGCCACCCCAAAGGCGCTGTACTCCAGCCCCGAGCCGTAGATTGCCGCAATCAGGGCCTGCCGGACAAACCCCATGCCCTTGCTGAGCAGGGTAGCACCAGCCACTAGCCCCGCTACTGAGAGCAAGGAACGGCGGGAGGAAGAGGCCCCTGGGATCCCTTCCTTCATGCCCTAGCTCCCCACCGCCGCCTTGGCAGGGGGCAACTGGCGAGATGCTGCCGTCCCTTCCTTCTCGAAATCCACCCGCAAGCTCACAGCCGCTACCCCCCTCGTTCGGCATAGGGCAGCACTATTATCCCGAATTCTCCTGATCTATGCAGGGAGGTCGAGGAAGAGCTCAGGCCAGGAGTTGTCGCTCCTGTTCCAGTTGCTGCAACAGATGCTCATCCCCGCGGGCCTGGGCGGAACGGATGCGCTCCTGCAGCCGGCGCAGCAGATTCTGCCGATGGGTTTCCATATGCGGGGAGATAGCTGCCGGCGCCCTGCTCGCTGTCTTCGCCACTGGGTTGAGGACAAGGCCTCGATACGTCAGGGCAAAAGACTGTGGCAGCGCCACAGATGCCGATTGAGCTGGCCAGTCCCACGCTAAGCCCCGGTACCGCACTCGCACCGCCTGCCGCTGGCAGCTCGCGGGGGCAGAAGGGACAAAGACGTAGGCAATGCCGCGATAGGTCAGTTGCATATGAAGAGTCCCCCAAGTAGACGGCGGCCATCTGACGGGGAAAGCAACTTCCGTAGCCCGCTTCTCGGGAGCTGTAGGACAACAGCTTCAGCTTCCCTGGCGTGGCCCAGAGGGTAAAACCCAACTTCATTCTGTATCAGTTTTAACAAAATAAGCCTTTGGATGTCAACTTTAAAGCAGCTCGTCGATTAGCCGTAGCACCTGGTGCAAGTTAGTTCCGTCTTCCTTTCCACGTCTGAGGCTCACCTCCACCAACTGCTTGAGGGCAAGCAGCTTGAGGTTAGCCTCTACTGCCGCTCTCGCCATGGCCGGAGCTGCCGGCAAATAGCCGCTGGCCCCTAGATCCAGGAGGGCAGCCCGCCGCAGATGAACGTTGGGATGAGCCAGCAGCGACAGCAGAGGCTCAAGAAAAGTGGGATCTCCCGTCAAGCGGTAACAGGCCTGCCCTGCCGCGCATTGCAAACGAAGGGAGGGGTGATCTCGGTAGAGGCGAATCGGCTCCAGGGCAGCAGACACCTGCAGTTGTCCAAGCGCCTCGATGAGGGCCTCTAAGGCAGCAAGGTTTTCGGTCTGGAGACCCTGCTCCGCGCGGCGCAGCCCCTGCAGCAATGCTCCTCCCAAGTCTTCAAGCTGGGCGGGATCCCGGTCGAGGAAGTTGGCCAGGGCAATCTCGACCAGCGCCTGGGCTGCTGCCGCCACCACTTGGCCGTCGGAGCAGCGCAAAGCCTCTTTTAGAGCCGGGATCGCCGCAGGGGATCCCAGCTTGCCCAGGGCGCGGGCGGCATTGCGCCGTAGCGGATATCCCCCCTGAGCCGTGCGATCGGTCTCATCGGCCAGCGCCTCGATGAGGGCCGGGATCCCCTCTCTCACCCGCATGCGCCCCAGCCACCAAGCCGCGTAGTAGCGTTCTCCCGGATCCCCGTATCGCAGCTTGGCAATTTGCCCAGCCGGGGTGAGATCCGCCGACGGATAGGAGTCTGGAGGAGCTACTGGGCTCAAGGAGTCCACAGGCCAAAACTCCAACAGCTAGGCGCTGCGGACGCTGACAATCTTGGCGCCCGCTTTGAGAAGTCGCTGCATTGTTGCCGAGAGTTGATCGGCAGAAACGAAGATCTGCTGGTTGGATTTGCGCACGCGGCTAGAAGTCGCTAGGGCCGAGGGTGGGTTGAGCAGCCGCGTTACCTCAATGCAAAACATGCGGTCAGACTGACCCGTGGGCGGCCCCAAGTGCTTGGAAATGGGGCTGGGTGGCAGCAGTCCTCGTACCCCAATGCGGCGAATAGCTGGGGTAAACCCAGTGGCCAGGGGAATCATCAGGCGCGGCCTCCGCCCCTGGGAGCGGTCGTTGTTGGCATAGCCTCCGTAAAGAGCAAAGAGGTTGGTAAAGTCGCGGGTAGTGTGGGCCTTGCGGTATTCAAAGCCGCGTGGATGGGGAACAATGTTATCGCCAAACGCTTCTAGGTATTCTGGGCTGTCAATGTAGGAGTCAATCTCCGCGCTGTGGCCTCCCGAGTGATAGATATCTAGGTGGCGGGCAATGTCTTTTGGGCTGGTGGGAGCTCGCCCCAAGAGATGCTTAAAGTTAAGCTCAATGGCGCGGGTTTGCGAGTTGGGGTAGAGAAACCGCCGCTTGTAGGCTTCCGACTTGGCAAGCAAACGCACAAATTCTCGCACCGTCAAGCTGCCCTGGCGCAGCAACGATTCCGCACTGGCCAGCTCCTTCCTGTCGGAGGCAAATAGGTGATCGTTGCCCAAAACCTGGCGATAGATAGCCCGCAGGATGGCGTTGAGCTGCTCCTGGCTAGCATTGGGGCGCAACTCTAAAGGAGTTGTCTCTGTGATGCCCCGGATCCCCATCCGGCTTGCCGCTGTAATTCCGCTCATGCTAACTCCTCAAATCCAACAAACCAGCTAGACCAACTTTGAAACTGAAAGATTTACCCCCTCAAGTGAAAGATTTACCCCCTCAAGATCTCCTCCCTGCAGAGCCACGGCCACTGCAGCCTACGGAGAGGGATCCCCTTCACCCCGGGGATCCCTACTGCCTTGAACCCAGCTTTGGGGTTAAGAACTAGCTGAGCGCGTTGATGGCGTAGTCAATATAGGCGTTGGCTTCAGTGGCTGCTTGCCCGGTCAGGCCATGGTTGGCCTTGATGTAGCGCAGGGCTTCAATGTACCAACTGGGAGAGAGTTCAAAAGCAGCATTGATCTCGCGGATCCCGGCCAGCATACATTCGTCCAGGGGGCCAGTGCCACCGGTAACCAAGCAGTAGGTGATATAGCGCAGATAGTGGCGCACGTCGCGGGCACACTTGTCTTTACCCGCCTGGGTGTAGCATTGTCCCCCTGGCTGAGTGGTGTAGGGGAACTTGGCATAAACGGCCTCAGTGGCACCGCGCACCAGCTCCTCGGCACGGCTGCTCAGGACGCGAGCTGCTTCCATGCTAGCGGCTGCCCGCTGAAAACGGCCGCTGATGGCTTGCAATTCGCTGTTACTAAGATAGCGTCCTTGGCTATCGGCAGTGGCAATGGCGTCAACAATTGGGGTTTGCATGACTCAAAACGCTCCTTTACCTCAGCTCAAGTCAAGGCAACAATACAAAGGATTCAAAGCTTAGCTTGCCAATAGCTGCGGAATACTAGACCACTGCAGCAGCGGCGCGATCGAAGTAGGACTCGATTTCGGCAATCAAAGCACTGCAGTCACCGCGCGTAATGCCATTGGGATCATTGACCACTGCCACTGCCGCCTTTTTCATCTTCTGGATGCCATTGGCCACAGAGCTGCCAGGGGTGCCAAGAGCTTGGTAGGTTTCCCGCAAGCCATTCAGGCAGCGCTCATCCAGGACGCTCGGGTCTCCAGCCGCCACGGCGTAGGTAATGTAGCGGAGGATGATGTCCATATCCCGCAAGCAGGCAGCCACGTTGCGGCTTGGATAGGCAGGGCCGCCAGGAGCATTCAAATTAGGCTCCTCAGCAAACAATTCGCGGACAGCATCGGTCACGATTTTGGAGGCGTTGCTGGTGATGCGGTTCACTGCGTCCAAACGCTTGTTTCCGTCAGCAATCACCTGCTGCAGTGCCGCAAACTCGTTTTCTCCCAGGAAAGCGCCTTTGGCGTCAGCTTGGGCAACAACTTTGCTAAATACGTCGTTCATGGTTCTCAATCTCCTAGCGAAAGCAAAAGAGGTTAAATCTCTACTAGAGGGCAAAAGCGCTCTACGAACCCAGCAGTCTTTTGCAGCTTCCCTACCGAAGAGCCCTGTTAGCGCAAATCTTTGCCCCAACAGAACCACCGGCAGGAACCTCCTCACCTCCCCTTGCCTAGCCAGCTTCAAGAATGAAGCCACTTGCTGGCAGACTGTGGGGAATCGGGGTGAAACAAGGATTTTTTGCTGCTGACACCCTGCACTAGGTAAGTGAGGAAAAGCCAGCTTGCCTTGCTTCCAGTTCTTACTTCTACCGCGAGGGCGGGGAGGGATTGAATCAAAAAATGTAAAGGGTCTTTACTAGATGCAAACAGCCCCAGATCTGCTCCTAGTGGGCAACTCTGGCCTTTTTGTCCAAATCCTTTGAGGCCTTGGTTTTTACAAAAAACAATGCTACTTTACATGAGTTTACAATATCAGGAACAACGACAGCCTTGCTCATGGCTTTGCAGTCAAGTCAAGAGGCCCGCTTCTGTATCCAAGTAAACCTTCTCATAAAGTACACATAATTTAATACTTGCGCCAGTCTCCTAGGTAAGGCAAAGCTGAGAGAAAATCTGAGCAGGCTTTCACCGGGAAAACGCGGCCCGGAAAACCCCAGACTTAGCCGTGTAGTGGCCCCTACTCCGGCTTTGAGGCTATGGCGATCCAGTTGCAGCCCACCTTCTCTTCCGAGCTGCTGCAAATGGCGCGGTGGCTAGCGGGAGACTTCAGCAACCAAGAGCAAGCCTGGGAGAACCCGCCTTTTTTTGCCTCCATCCGGGTGGCTTATCGCCCCTTGCCAGCCGGTGTGTTGGCAGGGATCGGCTTTTATGTGGAGCAGGCCTACAGCGGCCATCTGGAGGAGCCCTATCGTCAGGCGGTGGTGGAGCTTACCCAAGTAGGGGACGGGATCGTGATTCGCAACTACCGTCCTCTGGAGCCCCAGCGGTGGCGGGGCTGTGCCCGCGAAAGAGCCGGGCAGCTCAGCCAATTGAGCCCTGCGGATCTGGCCTACCTGCCGGGGTGTGATGTGCATGTGAAGAGGCAGGGATCCCAGTTTGTCGGCACCACAGAGCCGGGGTGTCGCTGTTGGGTAGTGCGCAACGGCCAAACCACCTATTTGCAGACCACGCTGCAGTTGAGCGAAAGCGAGTTCTGCAGCCACGACCGGGGCATGGATCCAGTTACCCACCGCCAGGTGTGGGGGGCATTGGCAGGCCCTTTTCGCTTTCGCAAAGTTGTCGATTGGCAGAGGGAGCTGCTGCAGTAGGAGGCGCTGCAGGCAAAAATGATACGGTTGAAGAAGTGACCTAGCCCACAGCAGGGATCCTCCTTCCTAGCTGCTTGGCTGGGCTACCACAAGTGGGGGAATAACCGACTCCATGCAAGAGGAACAGGACATCCTGCGCCAACAGCTGCTTGCCCTCCAGGAAGAAGCACTTGCCCAAGTGGCTCAGGCTGCCGAGCTAGACGCCCTGGAGCAAATCCGCATCGACTACCTGGGCAAGAAGGGAAAGCTCTCCAAGATCTTGGGGGGAATGGGGAAGCTGCCGCCGGAAGCAAGGCCAGCTATCGGCGCTTTGGCCAACAGCTTTAAAGAGGCCCTGCAATCCAGCCTGGAGGAGCGCAAACGGACCCTAGCTGAAGCCAAGCTCCAAGCCCGCCTAGAAGCAGAGCGTTTGGATGTCACTATGCCGGGGCCGCGCCGGCCGCTGGGCCGGGTTCACCCGCTGCAGGCCACCATTGACCGCATGCTCGACATCTTTGTGGGAATGGGCTATACGGTAGTCCATGGCCCGGAGATCGAGACGGAGTACTACAACTTCGAAGCCCTCAACACCCCTGCCGACCACCCGGCGCGGGACATGCAGGATACCCTCTATCTAGAAAAGGGTTATCTGATGCGCACCCAAACTTCTTCGGTGCAGGTGCGCTACATGGAGCAACACCAGCCGCCTCTGCGCATTGTCCACGCGGGACGGGTGATGCGCCGCGACAAGGTCGATGCCACCCACTCGGCCGTGTTTCACCAGGTGGAAATCTTGGCAGTAGGGGAAAACCTTACCTTCACTGACCTCAAGGGCACCCTCAAGGAGTTCGTGGCTCGCCTGTTAGGCCAGCAGGAAACCCGCTTTCGGCCTAGCTACTTTCCCTTCACGGAGCCCTCGGCTGAAATGGACGTACGCTTTGGCTCCAAGTGGCTGGAGATTTTCGGCTGCGGCATGGTGGATCCCAATGTGTTTCAGGCAGTTGGCTATGACCCAGAGCGCTACACCGGCTTTGCGGCAGGGATCGGTGTCGAGCGGGTGGCCATGCTCCTGCACGGCGTTCAGGATATCCGGCTGTTCTACAGCAGCGACCTGCGCTTTCTGTCGCAATTCTAGAGCGGCTTAGGAAAAGGTGCGTTTGTAAACCAACTGCAGATGTTCCAGCTCGTCTTTGCGGTTGGCGCGGCGCAGCAAGCGCATCTGCTCTTCGAGAACTTGGCGGGCTTCGTTGCGGCTAATCGGGTCAAAAACCAATTCTTCCACAGCAGAGGGGTCGTCGTCAGCGGGGGGCTTGAAGTAGACCCGAAAAAACAGCCTTTGGGCATAAAGGGTGGTGAAGATGGCCTCCCCTTCGTTAACCTGACACAGGCCGTAGAGCAGACCAAATGTGGGGTGATTTAGATAGAACTCTTTCATGCGCAATAGCGTACCACTCTTGGGCCGCTCTTGGGGGAAGGAACTTGTTTCAAAGACAGCATCACCGGGGCTATAAGAAAGAGTTTTTCACGAGGAAGCCGTTATTGCCGCCGCTGTTCCTGCACCTTCTTCCTTATGGTGTCCAATTCTTTTTCCACTTCGAGCTGCATCTCCAGCCGCCGAAATTCCTCCTCCAACTTATCCTCAAACAGACTGCCCCAGGGGTTGAACTTCCGATCCGGCTCGCTGGCCTTCTGGGTTTGGGCGGCTTTGACTTCTTGCAGCTTGGTGCGCACCTCTTGGCGGCGCTGGGCAATTTGCGGCAGCAGAGCTTCCAGTTGCCGGATTCTCTCCTCCAGGGCCTTCCCTTGGTTGAATAACCGGCTCCCTTGCTCCAAAAGCTCGGCTTCCCGTCGGCGCGCTCCCTCAGCCAGATCCGGGCGGTTGGCCCGTTCGGCCTTTTCGATGCGAAAGTGCCAGGTCTTGATTTCCTCTGCCAACTGGAGAATGCTGCGCTGGAGAGCTTGCCGCTGGGCAAGGCTTTCCTGGAGCAGCTGCCGAGTTTCTTCTTCTTGCTGGCGCAATTCCTCGGCAAGGAGCTGCAGCTCAATCTCCGGATGGGCTCTGAGGAATTCCTCTAGGCGGGTTTCCAAAAACCGGCTGATATCTTCAATGAGTCCCATAAGTTTGCTAGAGGCTCAGGGGATTGTGTTTAGACTAGCGCAAGCTAGCTAGTCCTAGAGAGGAGGAAGCCGGCCAGTCCTCAAGAGCCCAATTGTTCAGGCAGGTCCAGGTCTAGGGCAGCAAATGTCCATCGGCAACGTGGATGAGGCGCTGGGCGGCCCGCGCCACCTCTAGGTCATGGGTAACTACGACGAGAGTAATGCCCTGGCTGTGGAGCTCGGCAAAAAGGCTGAGCACTTCCTGGGCGGTGCGCCTGTCCAGGGCGCCAGTCGGCTCATCGGCCAAAAGCAGTTGTGGCCGGTTAACAATGGCGCGGGCAATCGCCACCCTCTGCTGCTGGCCGCCAGAGAGCTGGGCTGGGCGCTGGTGGAGTTTACTTCCCAAGCCCACTTGTTCTAGAGCCTGTTTAGCTCGCCGGCGCTGTTCTGACTCGGGGATCCCGGCATAGGCCAGGGGCAGCATCACGTTCTCCAGGGCGGTTAAGACGGGCAGGAGGTGAAACTGCTGGAAGACAAAGCCAATTTTTTGGTTGCGAATCCGGGCCAGCTCCCCATCCGGCAGGGCAGAGACTTCCACGCCGTCTAGCCAGTAGCGCCCCGAGCTAGGCCGATCCAAGCAGCCCATGAGGTTCATCAGGGTGGACTTGCCGGAGCCCGAGGGTCCCATGATGGCGCAATACTCTCCCGGCCAGATTGTCAGGTTGATGTCGTAGAGAGCCTGGAAACTGCCCTCTAGCAGCGGGTAGACTTTGTTAACCCCCACCATTTGCACCAAGGGCAGGCGGGTTGGGGCCAGGGTCTCGGCGGGACGCTCCAGGGATCCAACCGCCCCCTGGCGACGATCTGCCCAGGGTTGTTGCTCGAGCATGGTTGACACCGCAACTGGCCCCATTCTAGCCGGCTTTTGGGCGGCGACTGCCCTGGGCACTAGCCGGAAGAGCAGATCTCCCGCGGTTGGTGATAGGGGCAGCTCCCCTGGGGATCTACCTGGAGGCGGTAGAGGGGGGAGCGCTCTTGATCGCAGCGAAGAACTTGGGTGTGGGCGGACAAGCTCTGGCGGGCAAAGCGGCAGCTCTGGCACCTCATGCCCCCGGCAGCAAAGATAGGGGCGGGTTTGGGGCGCAGCACAAGGCCAGAGGAGGGGGCAACCTCCGCCGGCCGGATCAGCTCTCGCGGCGAAAGGCCGCGCAGCACCAGTTCGGATCCCTGCCAGCGAGCCTCCACCAAGCCGGTCTCAGCCCAGGCGGCCCAGCGAGGATCCTCGGTAATCTGGGGGGGTAGGCGCACCTGAACCCCGGCCAAGGAGCGAGGCGAGCCCTGTTCCTGCCAGATCTCCTCCACCTCCCCCTCGTAGCGCACGCCGGGATCCCCAAGGAACTCGGACGGCTTGACCAAGGTTTGCAGGCGGCTGTCGACCAGCTCCAGCCAATGGCCAGGCTGGGGGCAGTGGACATGGTAACGGTTGCACAGCTCGGGCAGATCCGCCAGCTCCTGCGCTTGCTGGGGGCTGGCGTGCACCAAAACCACATGTTGGGGGCGAAAGGTGTGGACGATCTGGGCAAGATGCCCAACATCGTTGTGGCTGTGCCAGGCCAACCACTCCACCCCAACGCGGGAGCGCAGCGGCGCTGGCCACTGCTCAAACGGCGTAGCCAGCTCCACTTCCGGCAGCCGCAGCAGCAGGCAGGAGCGCTGCGGTTGGGCCAACAGGCGTAACCAGATGGGCTCCCAGGCTTCCGGATCGGCATCGGCGTCGCACAGCAACAGGCCCTGGGGCAAGGGATCCACCGCCGTAAGGGGCTGCACCCGCGGCTGCAGGCGGTCTTCCCAGAACAAGGGCTGGTAGGTGGCAAAATTGCGCACGGGCTCCGGCAGGTAGGGGAGCAAGCGTTCGTAGAGATCGCAGCCTGCAGCTAGGCCTGGCGCCACCCACACCGTCAGCTCCTGGGAAGCTTGGGTAAAGCGGTGGTGAGCTTTGAGGAGGAAAATCAACTCCTGGCCCAACCCCAGCACTGGCAGCGGGAACAGCACCGTCTGGCCTGCCGCCAAGGCGCCAAGCAGGCGCTCCACCAGGCGGTTTTCCAGATGGCGACGGGGTGGATGGCGAGTAGAGCCTAGGGAGGCCTCGATGAGCAGCACATCCGGCTGCCAATGGCGCAAGGCGCTCAGATCTAAGCCAGGGGCAAAGCGAGTTGAGGCCAGGGAACAGTCGCCAGTGTACAGGCAGGTTTGGGCTGGAGTAGTCTGGGTATTTTGCAACAGGGTTGCCGCTGCCCCCGGCAGGTGCCCGGCGGTAAAGAAGGTGAGCATCAAGTGAGGCAAGATCTCCCGCGCCTGGCCAAAAGGCAGCGCCCGAAAAGGAGGAAAGCGAATCTCCCGGTCGTAGTCTGGCCAGATGCCGCGCTCCCAGAGGCCGCTGGCCAAATGAGCCGTTACCGGGGTGGCGTAGATGGGCACCTGTGGGTAGCGGCGATAAAAGCCAGGTAGCCCCTGCACATGGTCAAAGTGGGCGTGGCTGCAGATAACAGCATCGGGGATCCCTGGCAAGGCTTTGAGGAGAGCGGGAGCAGGCAAGCCACAATCGAGAAGCAAACGGTAGGATCCCATCTCCAGCCAGTAGGCGCAGCCCTGCCGGTGGGGATCTGTGCCCAGGGGGAATAGTCGAAGGGGAGGTCTCTTTGACTCCACAGGCGCGTTGTCTTCGGTTGTCTTTTAGAAGAGCACGCTCAAGCTTTGCCGAACCCACGGAGGGCTTAGGCGGGGATCCCTGCTCTCCATCCGTCCATGGGGGCAGTCTCTAGCAATTCGCCCTATCGATAGCGCTATTGCTTCTCCAGTTCCAGCATAGCTTTTGGCCTCTGCCTGCCTCCAGCTGGCTGAGAGCTTCCACTTTAGGAGTTGGGGAGTGCATCTGAGATCTCTGCTGGCGCCGGGTTGCGGCTACCCAAGGCAAAGCCGGCAAAATCGTGGTCGTCCGGGCGCACCGTCAGGATCATCAGGTTGTAGAAGGCCCAGACCAGGCCAAACAGCAGCTCTAGCCAGGTTGGATCCCAGTTGCCAGCAAAGCGCAGGGATCCTACCCCCATTGCTGCTAGGGTCAACGCAATGGCCAAGGCCTGCGGGCCGAGAGAGAGTTGGGATGGCTGCTCCGGATAGGGAGGCACCCCCCGCATTGCCTGCACCAACGCCTGGATGGACTGGAAAAACTGGCTACCTGTCTGCCGTTCTGACTGCCACGCAGCCCCCCACCGAGAGGGAGGAAAGGCCAACAGCCAGCTGAGCCGCCCCAGCAGGGCATAGGGCAGAAACCAGGCAAAAAAAACCCTGTCAAAGGCCGGCACTGGCATCCAGCCCGTCCAGAGGAAGAGGATCGGCACCGCCAAATAGGCTAGCTCCGCCGCCCCTCCAGCGGCCCAGAGGGCCAGCCACAGGTACTGAAAGCGCTGCTGCTGGGTGGTCGGCTTGCCCCAGAAGGGATTTTCCCGCAAGGCCGAAAAAATTGCCAGCAGAGCCACGCGGCGGTTGCGCAAGGGTAACAAAGCGCCGGTGACCTGGGCTTGGCGAGCCAGGTAGGACTGCCAGCCGCGACAGTGCATCTGACACCCCAACTGCACAGGACGGCGAATGTCGATGTGCGGGATCCCCTCCAGGGCCGCCCGCCGAATGAGACAGCCGGATCCCAATAGCGGCGCTGCCTGGTAGCCTTGGGATCCCACCGCCAGCAGTTGCTGCAGGGGGTGAACGGCCTGGGGCCGACCTAGGGTGCGCAGCATGGCCTGGACAAAGCCGGTTGAGTTGGCGATGGGGGCCCGCTCTGGAAAGTCGTAAAACAGAGGCAGAGTCTGCCACAAAAAGTCCGGCTCGACAAAATGGCCTGGCTGCAGTAGCAGCAGGTACTCTCCTTGCAGATGGCCGGATCTCAGTAGGTAGGCTAGCGGATCGGTCGTGGGGCTGGGGCAAGGCCAGTACTCGCAGGGAATGGCCTGCGCCACCTTGGCCATTTCCCTGTCTTCAACCCGATCCACAATGTGGACAAATAGCCGCTCCCAGGGGTAATCCAAGCGTAGGGCCGAGAGCACCGTCTGCCGAGTGGCCTCCAGAGAGTCCTGCTGGCGTATGACCAGCACGTCCACCTGCGGCAGTTGAAAAAACGCCCGCCGCAGAACCTCGGGAGAGGGAAGGGTCTCGCTCGGCACCTGAGCGTAGCGGCTGAGGGTAAACCCCACCGCTGCCAGCCAGACGTAGGCTTCCGCACCCCAAAACAGAAGGGATCCCAGACCGGTCAGCCCCTCGGTAATCCGCCAGTAGAGATAGGCCACCCCGGCAATGAGGTGCAGCAACCCCACCCAACGGAACAAATGCACCCGCACCCCCCTCGATCTCACAGGCACTCTCCACAAATTGGGCACCAGGACAAACTGGGATCTCTGGGATCTCTCCCCTTGCCCAGGGGCAGGCTGGGGGACAGGTTGACTGGAAAAATCGCTGCCTATTGCGCAGCTACTGGGTAAACGCTCACCTTCTGCCGCCGTTTGCCGTAGCGCTCAAAGGTAACAATGCCTGTAGCTACCGCAAACAAGGTGTCATCCCTACCAATGCGCACGTTCACCCCTGGGTGGAACTTGGTGCCCCGTTGCCTGACCAGGATATAGCCGGGATGAACCAGCTCGCCGCCAAAGCACTTCACACCCAACCGCTTGGAATTGGAGTCACGGCCGTTGCGGGTGCTGCCCGTTCCTTTTTTATGAGCCATAGCGCCTCCTATGCACCTGTGTTGCCGCTGAAAACTTCTAGTTCTCCGCCGCAGGGATCCCTGGCTCTGGAGCAGGCTGCGAAGTTGCTGGGGCTGTGGCTAGCGGTGTCCCGTTCAGTTCGATGGACTCAATGAGCACACGGGTCAAGAGCTGACGGTGGCCTCTTTTCTTGCGGGTTCCCTTCTTCGGCCTCATCTTGTAGACGATGATTTTGTTGCCCCGGCGGTGCTGCAAAACCCGCGCCCTCACCACCGCCTCGGGAATATAGGGACGCCCTAGGGTTACTTGTCCCTCGTGGTTGATCAACAAGACCTGGGAGAGGGCCAAAGAGCTGTTTTCCTCTGTGTCAGGCAGGTGATCGATGTCGTAAAAGCGCCCCGTCTCTACCCAAAGCTGCTTGCCACTGGTTTCCACAATCGCGTAGGTCATGCCTTTTCCTTGCCGTACAGGTGCCCCTGCGGGTCTTAAAACCTGATCCGAGCATTGACAGCGATTTATAATCCTAGCGGAAAAACTTGCTTCCTGTCAGCTTCATTCGGTCAGCTTTTCCCAAGCGGCCTGGAGGGCAGCTTGCATGCGCTGGGCAGCCCGTTTAAGGCGCTGCTGCCAGCTTTCCCATTTCTGCTGTAGGAACTCTGCCGCTTCATCCAGCAGGGAAAGGTCGAACTTGCCCCCTTTGGCTAGCTCGTCCCGCACTTGGTTGACCTTGACGCGCACTACCTCGGGCGGATCCTGCGGGCTGACTAGGGCTTTGAGGCGATCCCCCATGCGCTGGATGAGCTGCTTGACTTGGCGAGACTTTTCGCTCCAAAAGTTCTTTAGGCCCTCGGCCTCCGATTGGAGTCGCTGGGGAGCATCTTCCTTGACTACCACCGCGTCCACGTCGATGGCCTCTACGTCCTCAGGTAACAGGACGGCCCGTCCCCCCCAGGGCTCAGCAATGCTGCCCCCCAGGATATAGGCAGCAATGGATCCAGTCTCCCAGTCGAAGAGAAAATCCTCAATCCAACCCACTGGCTGATCCCCAAGGCGCACGGTTCGCCGATAGAGGGAGCTGAGCGGCATAGCGGGGGTGGTGACAACGCTGGAGTAGGTCAGCAGCGCGTCCGGCCCGATGAGAGAGATTTGCTCCAAGGGGGTGTATCCCTGCTGGCTGGTAAAGTAGCAGACCCGTCCCTGCCCATCGACCCAGACTTCCTCGACAGTGCCCAGGGCTGTGGCAGTGCTGCCATCTATGGCCAGCAGGCCCACCACTTGGCTGCGTCGGACGATTTGGTCCATACAGAAGTTCTCCTGAAGTTGACAAGCAGCGGGGTTCAAGGGGGCTAAAGCCTTGGGCTGCTTAGCCTCCACGGTAGTAGTGTAGCTGCGCCCTGAGGCGGGCAATTTCCTGGGCCATGTCCAAAACCATGGCCGCCCCGACCCAGTTAAGGCCCAAGTCGCGATGCAGGCGGGTCATCTGGATTAAGCGCCGCAGTTGCTGGGGGTTGAGGTAGCAGCTTTCGGCTTCCACCAGGCCTTGCCCGAGCAACCACTCCAGCAGGTGAGGAGGGATCCCGGCTACTTCGCTTGCCTGCTCAAAGGTATAGAGCCGCTCCTCCACCCGCACAATGGCCAGGCTCATAGACTCACCTCCTGCAGCCGGGCGCGGGGATCCCAGCTTCGATTTTGCCGCAGTTTTTCGTAGAGATCCCGCTCAGTTGGGGAAAGGGATTTGGGCGTGACGACCTTCAGCCGCACCAGCAGGTCACTTCGCTGGCCTTGGGGATCCCGCCAGCCTTGGCCCCGCAGCCGCAGGGTTTGGCCGCTATCCACGCCGGCAGGGATCTTCAGCTGCACCCGACCGGTGGGGGTGGGCACTTCCGCCGTGCCGCCTAAAACCGCCTCGTCAGGGGTGATGGGCAGCTCGCAAACCAGGTTGTCGCCCTCGAAGCGGAAGAAGGGGTGGGGAGGCAGCTCCAGGGTGAGGTAGAGATCTCCTCTTGGGCCGCCAAAGGGGCTATATTGACCCTTGCCCTTGACGCGGAGGCGGCTGCCCGGTTTGGCGCCGGGGGGGATGCGGATGGTGAGGGTTTCGCCGTCCACGCTTAGCCGCTTTTGGGTGCCGTGGAAAGCTTCTGCCCAGGTGAGGCCCAGCGTAGTTTCTATGTCTTGCCCCGGCAGATTCACCGAGACGAACGGCCCAAACCCGGTGGTGAAGCCCTGAAAGCCGCCGCGGCGGGATCCCATGCGGCCCAGCAGCTCGTTGATGAAGTCCTCAAAGGTGGCGTACTGGGCAAATCCCTCCATGCCCGGCCCTGCCGCCGCACCAGTGCCTACTCGCTGCCAGTACTGGCCAAACTGGTCGTAGCGCCGCCGCTTGTCTGGATCGGAGAGCACCTCGTAGGCTTCGTTGATTTCCTTGAAGCGCTCCTCGGCTGCTTTGTTGCCGGGGTTAACGTCGGGGTGATACTGGCGAGCCAGCTTGCGATAGGCGCGCTTGATCTCCTCTAAGGAAGCATCTCGGCTGACGCCCAGGATCTTGTAGTAATCCTTAAAATCACTCGCAACCATGGGCTCACCTCATACTGTCAATCGGTTAGGCTAAGGCTTTCAAAATATCCAGGTAGGCTAAGCGGGGCCGGCACTTAAAGTGGCTGAGGTTTCCCGTGCAGCCTATTATCTCCGTCTGTGACCCAAGTGGGGGTCAAGGGATCGCGAAACTCCTGGAGCGATCTCCGTACTGGCTGCCAGGGAAAGTGAGGGGTCGTTTTCCCTAGAGGGATCGGATCCCTTGCATTAAGCCGCGGCAGACCCCACTCAGAAAGTCAAGATCTAGGGTCTCGAGGGTGTCGCTCAGCTTGTGATAGTGGGGATTGCGCAAGAAGGCGGTGTCGGTCACCATGACGGCGGGGTAACCCGCATCCCAAAAGGGGGAGTGGTCGCTGAGGCGAGTGGCAGGCAGGATTAGGCCTCGCTGTCCGGCTGGCAGCCAGCAACAGGGGATCCCCACTTTCTGAAAATCCCGCTGCAGCTTGAGCAGATCCCTCCAGGTGGGCCAGTTGCCAATTAGGCCAATGTAATCTCCCCGGTTGGGGTAGAGCCGCTCCAGGCCGGCGGGGTAGCGCTGGGATCCGGGGGTGGGATCCCGGTAGCCCAGCATCTCCAACGACAGCATTAGCCGCAGGGGCTGGCGCTGCTGTTTAAGAAAGCGGGCGTAGGCTGTGCTGCCCACCATTCCCCGCTCCTCCAGGTCAAAGGCCACCAGCCACAGAGGAGAAGGGGCAGGGTCAGCAGCAAAATGGCGGGCCAATTCCAGCAGTACCGCCACGCCGCTGGCGTTGTCGTCGGCTCCAGGGGTGGCCGGAGCGGCGTCAAAGTGGGCTCCCACCAGGATAGGCGGCCGACCCGGGCGGGATCCGGGCAACTTCAAGATCCAGTTGCAGTGCTGGCGGCCGTTGGCCTCAAAGGGGAAAGGCTCCACCGGGCCGCACTCGGAAAGCTGTTTTTGGATATACTGCTCCACCTGCCGGTGGCCCCAAGGCGACCAGTCGGGATCGCGGGGCTGGGCTACCTGGCGGAGATGGGCTTCTAGGCGCCGCTGCAGGTCTTCGCTCCCCACCTCCGGCATCAGTTTTCTACCTCAGAGTGGATGGCTTGGGCGTGAACCTGGCGGGCCAGCTCCAGGCTGAAGTAACTGTGGGATCCTGCCGTTCCCGCCAACACTTGAAAAGGCAGATCAGGCTCTCCCAAATGATCCAGCACCAAAGCTGCCCCAGAAAAATCCTGATCTCGAGTGTAATCGTTAACCGTCACCACGGTGGGGACACCTGCCTGCTGTGCCGAGCGCAGCCCGTTCTCCGAGTCCTCAAAGGCCAGACACTCCTGGGGATCTAGGCCCATCCGCTCCAAGGTGTAGAAGTAGATGTCGGGGGCAGGCTTTTTGGCAGGGACGATATCGCCGGCAGCGATGACCTCAAACCAGCTCAGGCTCTCTGGCAGGGCGCGCTCCAGAAGAGCCGTCACGTTTTCGGGCGTGGTGGTGGTGGCGATGGCCAGACGGATCCCGGCGGCCCTGGCTTCCTGCAAGAGGCGCTTGACGCCGGGGCGCAAAGGGATCCCTCCTTGGGCCAACAAAGCTGTGTAGTGGCGAGTTTTAGCCTGGTGCAGCCGAGCTATCAGGGCCGTCAGGTCTTCCCCAGCAGGCAGTGGCGGCTGGCAGGTCTCGATGAAGTGGCGAATGCGCTCTTTGCCGCCTGTGGTAGCCAGGAGCTGGCCGTAGAGCTCCACCGACCAGTGCCAGTCCAACCCTGCCTCAGCAAAGGCCGCGTTAAAGGCCACGCGGTGCCCATCCCGCTCTGTATCTGCCAGCGTGCCATCCACGTCGAAAATCAAAGCTTGCAGCTCCATCCGGCCAGCCTCTGGTCAAGGGGGCAAGCCACCCTATGCTAGATCCTCTTAGCCGGTTCCTAGGAAGGCCAACAAGATGAGAAAATGAGGCACCGGTTATCCAAGTCTCGCCATGAGCTTTGACTTTGACTTGATCATCATCGGTGCCGGCGTTGGCGGCCACGGCGCGGCGTTGCATGCCGTCGAGTCCGGCCTGAAAACCGCCATCGTCGAGTGCGCCGAAATGGGCGGCACCTGCATCAATCGCGGCTGCATCCCCTCCAAGGCGCTGCTGGCCGCCTCAGGACGCCTGCGGGAACTGCAAAACAGCTCCCAGCTAGGACTGCAGGTGGGATCCGTCCAGGCTGACCGGGGGGCGATTGCCGCCCACGCTGCCCAGGTGGTGGAGAAGATCCGCGCCGACATGACCCGCTCGCTGGAAAAGCTGGGGGTAACGATCCTGCGGGGACGGGGCAGGCTGGCAGGGCTGCAAACGGTCGAAGTGCAGGGGGAAGAAGGATCCCAGGCCTACACAGCGCGGGACATTATCTTGGCTACGGGTTCTCGACCCTTCGTGCCGCCGGGGATCGAGGTGGATGGCCGCACGGTGTTTACCAGCGACGAGGCGGTACGGCTGGAGTGGATCCCGGAGCGGCTGGCCATCATCGGCAGCGGCTACATTGGACAGGAGTTTGCCGACGTCTACACGGCGCTGGGATCCCAGGTCATCCTCATCGAGGCCCTGGAGACGCTGATGCCAGCCTTTGACCCCGACATTGCCCGCTTGGCCCAGCGGGTGCTGATCAAATCCAGGCAAATCCAGACCTACGTAGGGGTTTTGGCCAAACAGGTAATCCCTGGTCAGCCGGTAACCATCCACCTATCCAATGGCGAGACGCTGCAGGTGGATGGTTGTCTGGTGGCCGCTGGGCGGATCCCGGTCTCAGAGGAACTGGGCCTAGCAGAGCTAGGGGTGGAGTTAGACAAGCGCAGCTTCGTGCCGGTGGATAGCCGCATGGCCACGGAGTTGCCTCACCTGTGGGCCATCGGCGATGTGACGGGCAAGATGATGTTGGCCCACGCGGCAGCAGCCCAGGGGAGGGTGGCGGTGGAAAACATCTGTGGACGCCCTGCTTACATGGATTACCTGAGCATCCCGGCAGCAGTGTTCACCCACCCTGAGATGGGCTTTGTGGGGCTAACCGAGCCCCAAGCCAAAGCCGAGGGCTATAGCGTAGGCACGGTGCGCACCTACTTTGGCGGCAACTCCAAGGCCATTGCCTCTGGCGAGACTGAGGGCATGGTGAAGCTGGTCTTCGACAAGGAGACGGGGCTTTTGCTGGGATCCCACATCTTTGGTCCCCACGCAGCGGATCTCATCCACGAGGCGGCCCAGGCCATTGCCCGCCGCGCCACGGTGCAAGAACTGGCTCGCCTGGTGCATGTTCACCCCACCCTGGCAGAGACGCTGGAAGAAGCTTACCGGCGAGCTGCCCACAGCTTGGCAGTGGCCTAGCCAGCAGGTTTCCCCTCCAGCCCTTGAGAAAGCCATAGGATTGGGAGGGAAGTACGCAGGAGGAAGTCCTCTTGGTTACCGAAGCCGAGATTACACGGGCAGTGCAAGCCCAGTACGAAACCTTCCCCTATCCCCCTATTCCTTACGACCAGCCCTTTGAGGGCTTTTCCAGCCTGGGCAGCTATACCTTGGCCCAATACGCCCGCACCCGCACCTTGCAAGAGCCCACTGGGGCCAGGTTTTTGGTGGCCGGCTGCGGCACTGGTTGGGAGATGCACGTCATCGCCGCCAGCAACCCCGGATATGGCGCCGTGGTAGGGATCGACCTCAGCCGCCCAGCCCTGGAGATTGCCCAGAAGCGGATCAAGTACCACGGCCTGCGCAACTGCTCGGTGCATTATGGGGATCTCATGGATCCCTCCACCTGGCCGGAGGGAAGCTTTGACATGATCAGCTCCTATGGGGTAATCCACCACACCGCCGATCCTGTCAAGGCCCTAAAGAACTTGGCCTCGCGCCTGGCTCCCGACGGGGTAATGGCCCTGATGCTCTACAACCGCTCAGGCCGTTGGCATGTCTACCGCATTCGCCGTGCTTTGGAGCTGCTGGGGATTACTCCACCGGCCACCCGAGAAAAGATCGAATTTGTGCGGCAACTGCTGAAGGCAGCTCATCCCAACTCCCTTTTGGCCAAGCACGCCAAGGCCCATGAGGAATACTACCTAGCAGACGAGAACATCGTCGACAACTTCTTCCACGCCAACGACATTCCTTTTGACATCGGCGAAATCCCCGACCTTCTGGCCCAGGCGGGCTTGGAGTTTATCGATGTAGCCCCCTACTTGGACTACTGGAACGCCAAGCCTTTAATTGCTGCTACTCACACCGAGTTCCATCGCCGCTACGAGGCCCTTTCTCGCCTCGACCAGCTACGAGTTATCGAGCATCTGGAGCCTCTTTACCACACGCAAAATCTCTTTTGGTGCTGCCATCAGGGCAAAAAGGTGGCCAGTTGGGATCCTTTTACCCCTGAGTTTTTCCAAAGCTCCCGTTGGCAGCTCAACCCCCTCTTTGTCCAGCACGGCAAAGTGCGCTACTGGGATCAAACCATCCCCTTTTCGGATCTGCTGGGCAAGGTGGATCCGGCCCAGATCGCGGCTCAAAAAATGGACATCTTCTGGTCCATTGCTCGCATTCCCGGCAAGATGATTGCCTCCAGCCGCTACCAGGTGGTGGAGCTGTTGTTGCCCCTAGCCAAGCAAGCTCGTTCTGGCGCCGAGATCTTGGCCGACCACGCCGAAAGAGCCGAGCACGTCCTTCGCCTGTTCCGGGAGTGGGAGGCGGATCGGCTGGTGCTGCGAGTTGCTCCCTAACTAACTCCCCCCTACCCAAGGAGCTACGAGGCGGGCTGGCGGCCACCCACAATGGCACGGCAGCGAATGTAGGGCCCGCCGGCATCCACCTTGGCTGGCTGGCCCTTGCCACAGTGGCCGGATCCGAGATCCCAAAGGAAATCTCGCGACACAGCGTCCACTGACTGCAACACCTCAAAGGCATTGCCGGTGATGGTGACTCCCCGCAATAGCTCCGCCAGCTTGCCATTGCGAATGCGGTAGGCCCGCTCCACGCCAAACATGAACTCGCCCGTGGAGTCCGCTTGCCCGTTCCTGGCCCCATCCAGGAAGTAGCCGTCGGGGGTGCTGGCGAGGATCTCTTCTAGCGTCTGGGATCCCGGCTCGATGTAGGTGTTGCGCATGCGGATGAGCGGCTCGTCGGCGTACTCCCAGGCGCGGGCATTGCCGGTGGGCTCGACGCCAAAGTGGGCGGCAGTCTCCCGGTTGTGCAGGTAGCTCACCAGGATGCCATTCTGGATGATGGTAGTGGTTTGGGTGGGAACACCTTCATCGTCCACGGGCAGCGTTCCCCCTGCCCCCGGCATAAATTCAGAACGGCCAGAGTCCTTGAGAGTAACCAGTTCGCTGGCCACCCGCTGCCCTAGCTTGCCAGCCGCCACCGAGCCCGCGAGGACGAAATCGGCCTCGACCGTGTGGCCAATGGCTTCATGCACCAGCAGTCCCACGATGGAAGGGGAGAGGATGACGGTGGCCCATCCCCCCTCGGCATAGCCTGCAGAGAGGAGATCAACTGCCGTGGCAGCCGCCTTCTCCGCCATCTGCAAGGGATCCGTCCGAAAAAGGCAATCCCACCCCCCCGTCACGCCAATGGACTCCGTGCCGCTGCTGAGTTGGCCATCGGCCTCAGCCACCGCCTGCACCCGCAATTCGGGGCGCACCAGCCGGAAGGCTACATCCGCCCCATCGGTGGTGACGATGGCTTTCTCCTCGTAGATCTCGTTGTAGGTGCAACTGGCGGAGGTGATGCGAGTGGAGGACTTGCGCGCCTGGGCTTCTGTTTCCAAAGCCAATTGAATCTTCGCCTCGAGCGGCTTGTTGACCACTTCCTCCACCCCGGGCTCACAGAACTCCCCCTGGGCTAGTTGGACGCGGGGCAAAGTCTTCAGCTTCTGCTTGCGGCAGTTGGCGCTGGCGCGGGCCGCTTGCTGGGCCTCGGCAATGGCCTTGCGAATGGCTGCGGGTGAGAGATCCCCAGTGGCGGCAAAGCCCCAGGTGCCGTCTTCTAGCACCCGCACCCCCACCCCCGAGCGCCGCCGAACTGCCGTGCGCTCAATGCGGCCCTTTTCCGCCGTAACGCTGCGAAAGACTTTGCTGTGGTAGCGCAGCTCCACAAAGCCGGAGTAATCCCGAAGGATGTCGCGCAGGAGATCTCGCATGGCAATGAGGAGGGAAGGCCGTACTCAATCCAGCATAGCTTTGTCTTCAGCGGAGTCCTCCGGCTGCCACTTCAGCACCAAGGTAGAAAGGGGGGGCAGGCAGAGATCAAGAGAGTAGGGCAGGTTGTGGTAGGGCCAGTCCTCTGTCCACTTGCCTCCTAGGTTGCCAACGCCGCTGCCCCAGAACTCCACCGCGTCGCTGTTGAGGAGCTCCCGGTAAAACCCCCGCTCCGGCACCCCAATGCGGTAGTTTGGCCAGACCACGGGGGTGAAGTTGCAGACCACCACCAGCCACTCCTTGGGATCCTCCCCATAGCGGATGAAAGAGATAATGCCCCGATGGTCACTGCAGTCGATCCAGCGGAATCCTTCCGGCTTGGTGTCTTGGGTGTAGAGAGCCGGTTGCGAGCGCAGCAGCTGGTTGAGAGTGGCTACGTAGTGGCGCAGCTTGGCGTGGGGCTCATACTGCAGCAGCTCCCAGTCTAGATCTGCCCAAACATTCCACTCGTTCCACTGGCCAAACTCCATGCTCATGAACAAGGTTTTCTTGCCAGGGTGAGTGAACATGTAGCCGTAGAGAGCCCGCAAGCTGGCGAACTTGTGCCACAGATCTCCTGGCATTTTGCCCAGCATGTGGCTTTTGCCGTGTACCACCTCATCGTGGGAAAAAGCCAGCATGTAATTTTCGCTGAAGGCATACATGAGGCTGAAAGTCACGAGGTTGTGGTGGAACTGGCGAAACCAGGGATCCATGCGGAAATAATCCAGCATGTCGTGCATCCAGCCCATGTTCCACTTCAGGTTAAAGCCCAGACCGCCCACGTGAGTTGGCCAGGTCACCATTGGCCAGGCAGTCGATTCCTCGGCAATGGAAAGAACGCCAGGGTAGTACTTGAAAATAAGGGTATTGAGCTGACGGAAAAAGTCGATGGCCTCTAGGTGTTCCCGACCGCCGTAGCAATTGGGGATCCATTCCTTGCGGTCGTAATCCAGATAGAGCATCGAGGCCACTGCATCCACCCGAATGCCGTCAACGTGGTATTTGTCAAACCAAAAGAGGGCGTTGGCCACCAGATAGTTGCGCACCTCGTTGCGGCCGTAATTGAAAACTAAGGTGCCCCAGCCTTTGTGTTCGCCCTTGCGGGGGTCAGCATATTCGTAGAGGTGGGTACCGTCAAAAAAGGCCAGCCCATGCCCGTCTTTGGGAAAATGCCCTGGCACCCAATCGATAATGACACCAATTCCCTCCTGGTGAGCGCGATCGACAAAGTACATAAAGTCCTGCGGGGAGCCGTAGCGGGAGGTTACGGCGTAGTAGCCGATAACCTGGTAGCCCCAGGAGCCGTCGAAGGGGTGCTCGGCCACGGGCAAGAGCTCGATGTGGGTAAAGCCCATCTCCTTGACGTAGGGGATGAGTTTGTCCGCCAGCTCCCGGTAGGTGAGAAAGCGGGTGTTGGGCTTGCGCTCCACTGGCACCAGGTGGCCATCGGCGGGCGGGTCTTCGGTGGAGGCGTGCATCCAGGATCCCAGGTGGACCTCGTACACCGAAATGGGGGAGCGCAGCGGGTCAGTGGCAGCCCGTTTTTCCATCCACTCCTGGTCATGCCAGGTGTAGGTGTTGAGGTCAACCACAATGGAGCCGGTTTTGGGGCGAACCTCCTGTTGGAAGCCGTAGGGATCCGACTTTTCGTAGATGTCCCCCCAGGAGGCCTTCACCTCGTATTTGTAGATGGCTCCTGGCCCAAGGCCGGGGATAAACAGGACCCAGATGCCGCTTTCGTCTAGGCGCTTCATCTGGTGCTGGCGCCCATCCCAGTGGTTGAAGTCGCCAATAACACTGACGTTGCGGGCATTGGGAGCCCAGACGGCAAAGTGCACTCCCTGAACCCCGTCCACGCTTATGGGGTGAGCGCCCAACTTCTCGTAGATGCGGTGGTGGTTGCCCTCGTTGAAGAGGTAGCGATCCAGCTCGCCGATGTGGTTGACCTTCTCCGGCGGAAAGCGATAGGGATCCTCCCATTCTTCCAGGTGTTGGCCCTCCGGATCCCAAACCCGCTGCGCTCGCAAAAAGTAGTCTGGCAGGGGGGTTCCTGGCTCGAAGCGCAGCTCAAACAGGGTTTCTGGATGCAGCGGCTGCATGGGGTGGGCCTGCCCAGTGGCACGTTCCACCAGCCAAACCTGCCGCGCGTTAGGCACCAAGGCACGCACCAGCCAGAAGGACACCTCCCCCTGCTCTATCTGCTGTGGCCCCAAAACAGCATAGGGATCCTGCCATTGGTTGGTAACAAACTGAACCACTTGCTCGGCAGACAGGAGAAAGCCCATGGCAACCCCCAGCAGACCCTTGATCTCAGTCTAACGACGGCTGGCTACCGCTCTAGCTCGAGCGTCCCCGCTAGGAGTTCTCCAGCTTGCCTTGACATTATCCTCCTCGAGAACCAGCTCCCAAGAAAGCAGGAGCCAAGCGCTTTCTCCTGGAAGGGAGAACTTGCTAGAGTGAGACGGGCAATCCCTTTCCAAGCTGGGTTGGTCAGCCTGTTCTGTTTTTCAGGTTCTGAGGATTTATGGCTATCCTGCTGTTGAGCAAACCTATCCTGGCTGTTAGCATCTTTGGCATGGGCCTGCCAGAGCTGGCGGTGATTGGGCTGATCGCAGTGGTGGTGTTTGGCCCCAAGAAGCTGCCAGAGTTGGGCAGCGCCCTTGGCAAAGCCTTGCGCAGCTTTAAGGAAGAGATGAATAACCCCAGCCGTGAAGAGGAGTCTCCTACTAGCACTGAGAAGCCAAAGGCAGAGAAGGTGCCTGAAAAGGATGCCGCCTAGGTATGACCTATCCGCATCGATGGCTGTCTTTGTAGCTGGCTGATCCCCCCTTGGACGTCGAAGTCCCTGCCTGCCCCACCTGCACTCTGGGGATCCTGCCTCTTCCCCTCCATTGGCGGCAGAGATCCAGGTGTCCCACACGCCTCTAGGAGTGATACCCTGAGGAAAAGTGTAGGATTGCAACCGGAGCGACCGCCATGCTCAAGTGCACCACCCGCCACGTTCACATCTTTGCTGGCGAGGTGACGGCTGATAACCGCTTGGTGCCCCGCGACGATGTGCTGACCCTCGATGTGGATCCCGATAACGAGCTAGTCTGGAACGACGCTGCTCTGCAGAAGGTCTATGCCCGCTTCGAGGAATTGGTGGAGGAGTACCGAGGCCGGGATCTGACGGAGTACAACCTACGGCGCATCGGATCTGAGCTGGAACACTTCATCCGCTCCCTGCTGAGGCAAGGGGAGATTGCCTACAACCTGCAAGGGCGCACCCTCAACTACAGCCTAGGCTTTCCCCAGATCCCTGCGGAAAAAGTTGTGGATCAGTACATTCCCAAGAGATAGCTTTTCCCCCCTTCCCCATTAGCTGTTATCGGAGTCCAGCCCATGTCTGGAGAACCTACCCCCGCCCAGGAGACTACCGCCGAAGTCGCCAAGCCTGCTGAGGAAGCAACCCGCCCTCCCAAGGCTGCTGCAAAAAAACCCGCCAAAGAAGTCAAAGAAGAAAAACCCTTCGAGCAACTGATTACAGAAGAGGTGATCCCGGCGGCCATTGCCGCTTTTCAAAAACGCGGCGTCCACGATTTGCAGTTGCGCCTGGAAGGCAAGACGCTGATTGGCTCCTTTGCCGGCGGCCAGAAGCAGTTTAGCGTCCTCTTTGCCGAGGGATCCCTAAACGGCCGTAAGTTCTTCCGCTGCACTACTGCAGGATCCCCGGCCAGCACCCTCGAGTCTTTTATGATCGACGAGCGCCGCGTCGATGTGCCCTTGTTTGTGTTCTACTTGGTGCAGCGCCTCTACGCCCAGCAGTGGTATTGAGGGAGCCCCTGGCTAACCCTGTGGATCCCGCCAGCGGGATCCTTTTTTAGCCTTGCGGGAGATCTGCTCACAAGGGGGGAGGGATTATTTTGTGAAGAAAGGTAAGGCGATGCTGCAGGGGATTGCGAAATGTACATCGTGCAGATTGCGTCGGAATGTGCCCCAGTCATCAAGGCAGGTGGGCTGGGGGATGTGGTGTACGGCCTCAGCCGGGAGCTAGAAGTGCGGGGGCACTGCGTCGAGCTGATTCTACCCAAATACGACGTCATGCGCTATGACCAAATTTGGGGCCTGCACGACGCCTACCGCGACCTCTGGGTGCCCTGGTATGGCGGGGCTATTCACTGCTCGGTGTACTGCGGCTGGGTGCATGGCCGCCTTTGCTTTTTCATTGAGCCCCACTCCAGCGATAACTTTTTTAACCGCGGCTGCTACTACGGCTGCCCAGATGACAACATGCGCTTTGCCTTTTTCAGCAAGGCTGCCCTGGAGTTTCTCCTCAAAAGCAACAAGCGCCCCGACATCATCCATTGTCACGACTGGCAGACAGGCCTGGTGCCGGTGCTGCTGTTTGAGATTTACAAGTACCACGGCATGGAAAACCAGCGGGTGTGCTACACCATTCACAACTTTAAGCATCAGGGCTTTGGGGGGCCGGAAATTCTGTGGGCCACGGGACTCAATCGCGAGCCCTATTACTTCCACTACGACCGCCTGCGCGATAACTTCAACCCTTTTGTCCTCAACTTTATGAAAGGGGGGATTGTCTTTTCCAACTTTGTAACAACAGTCTCACCCACCCACGCCCTGGAAGCACGATTTGGCGACTACGGCTATGGACTGGGACACACGCTCTACTTGCACCAGCACAAGTTTCGCGGCATTTTAAACGGCGTTGACTACGACATTTGGAACCCCGAGATTGACCGTTTTATCCCTTTTCAATACACCGCACAGACCCTAGAAAACAAGGCCAAAAACAAGAAAGCCCTGCGGGAGCGGCTATGGCTACGCGATGTTGACAAGCCTATTGTGGCCTATATCGGGCGGCTAGATGAGCAAAAGGGCGTACATCTGGTGCATCATGCCATCTATCGCTCCTTGTTTAAAAATGCTCAGTTTGTCCTGCTGGGATCCGCCACCGAGCCAGGAATTGGCGCCTGGTTTGCCCATGAGAAACGCTATCTCAACGACAACCCCGATGTTCACATCGAGTTAGCTTTCAACGAAGAGCTCTCCCACCTCATCTATGCAGGGGCAGATATCCTCGTGGTGCCCAGCCACTACGAACCCTGCGGACTGACGCAGATGATTGGCTTAAAGTACGGCACAGTGCCCGTGGTGAGAGGGGTGGGCGGCCTGGCGGATACGGTTTTCGACCGCGACTACGACACTCGCAAATTGCCGGAGCAACGCAATGGCTACGTGTTCTACCACACAGATCACGCGGCTCTGGAGTCGGCGCTGGATCGGGCCATTGACCTGTGGTACACCGCTCCCGACCAGTTTCGCCAGCTGCAAATCCAGGGCATGAGCTATGACTACTCCTGGAACTACCCCGGCAAAGAATACCTAGAGATCTACGAGTTCATTCGTCACCGCTGATCCAGCCAGCGATCCCCAGCGATCCCCGCCCTTGACCGCAAGGGGGAAATGCTGGACGATAGGTAGCGATCCCGCTCTTTTTTATTGCCCAGGAAGGCGAGCTTACTCCGCTATCTTCTACCTATGAGTTTGGGTTATCTTGCCCTGGTACTCCACGCGCACCTGCCCTTTGTGCGCCACCCCGAGCAGGACTTTGTGCTGGAAGAGGAATGGCTCTACGAAGCCATTACCGAGACCTATGTCCCGCTGCTGCACATGTTTGAGGGGCTCCGGAGAGATGGCATTGACTTTCGCCTCACCATGTCCCTGACGCCACCTCTGGTGTCGATGCTGCGGGATCCCTTGCTGCAGGAGCGCTACGACCACTACCTCACCAAGTTGGAAGAGCTAGCCCAACTGGAGTACGACAAGAATGCCCACAACGGCCACATTCGCTACCTGGCGGAGCACTACATCAAGCAATTTGCCATGGTGCGGGATCTCTGGGAGCGCTACGACCGGGATCTGGTGCAGGCCTTCAAGCAGTTTCAAGACAGCGGCAACCTGGAGATCATCACCTGTGCCGCTACCCATGCCTACCTGCCCCTGATGCAGATGTATCCCCAGGCGGTCTGGGCGCAGTTGATAGTAGCCTGTGAGCACTACAACGAGCACTTTGGCCAATGGCCGCGGGGGGTCTGGCTACCCGAATGCGCCTACTACCAGGGGTTGGAGCGGATGGTGGCCGATGCTGGGCTGCGCTACATGATTACCGACGCCCACGGCCTGCTATATGCCAAGCCACGGCCCCGCTACGGCATGTACGCCCCCATCTTTACCGAGACCGGCGTTGCCGTCTTCGGTCGCGACCACGAGTCTTCCCAGCAGGTGTGGTCGGCGGAGGTGGGCTACCCTGGGGATCCCGTCTATCGCGAGTTCTACAAAGACCTGGGGTACGAGGCCGACTACGAGTACATCAAGCCCTACATCATGCCCAATGGCCAGCGGAAGAACACCGGCATCAAGTACCACCGCATCACCGGGCGCAACCTGGATCTGGGGCAAAAGGAACTCTACGATCCCTACTGGGCGCGAGAGAAAGCAGCCGAACATGCCGGCAACTTCATGTTCAACCGCCAACGGCAAATCGAGTACTTGTCCAGCGTCATGGGACGCCCGCCGTTGGTGGTGGCTCCCTACGATGCCGAGCTCTTTGGCCACTGGTGGTATGAGGGACCCTGGTTTTTGGATTTCCTCATCCGCAAGAGCTACTTTGACCAAAATACCTATCGCATGACCCACCTGGCGGAGTACCTGCGAGAGAACCCTACCCACCAGGTGTGCAAACCTGCTCAGTCTAGCTGGGGGGCGCGCGGCTTCCACGAGTACTGGCTCAACCCCACCAATGCCTGGATCTATCCCCACCTCCACAAGGCTACCGAGCGCATGATTGAGCTGAGCCGCCGTGAGCCTGCCGATGACCTGGAGTGGCGAGCCCTAAACCAGGCGGCGCGGGAGCTGATGCTAGCTCAATCCTCGGACTGGGCTTTTATCATGCGCACGGGGACGATGGTTCCCTACGCGGTACGGCGCACCAAGTCTCACCTACTGCGCTTCAACCACCTCTACGAGAAGATTCAAGCGGGTCAGTTTCGGCGGGAAAAAGTTACGCCCGAAGATGAGCAGTGGCTGGCCAAGGTGGAATATATGGACAACATCTTCCCCAATATCAACTACCGGGTTTACCGGCCGCTCTAGAGTGCCCAGAAGGGCTGGAGTTCCAACCACCCTCAGCTAAAGCCGGGGATCTCTGCAGGGATCCCTGGCTCTAGAGCTTGGCGCCGCACTCGGGGCAGAACTTGTGCGAGCTGGGGTTCTTAGCGCCGCAGTTGGGGCAATAGATCAACTCGGCAGCCTGCTCCAGTTGCCGCTTTTCCGGCAGGCCAATCATCTGGTAGTTGGCTTTGCCAGCAGGCACCATTGGGTAGCAGTTCTCATCCCGCTTGACCACAAAATCAGCCACTACTGGCCCCTCATGGCGCAGCATTTCCTGGATAGCGTCGTCCACTTGATCGGGGTGATCGACGCGCATGCCCTTGATACCAAAGGCTTCGGCCAGCTTGACAAAATCTGGCATGCCCGCCGCCATATCGGAGTGAGAATAGCGCTCGCCGTGGAAAGCCTGTTGCCACTGCCGCACCATGCCTTGCCAGCCATTGTTGATAATGGCCACCTTAGTGGCAATGCCGTACTGGGCCACCGTGCCCAGCTCCTGCATATTCATCTGGAAGCTGGCATCGCCACTGATGCAGATGACTTCCTCGTGAGGCAGGGCCACCTTGACTCCTATGGCTGCTGGAAAGCCGTAGCCCATGGTGCCCAAGCCGGCGCTGGAGATCCAGCGGCGGGGTCCAGTGCGCAGAAACTGGGCCGCCCACATCTGGTGCTGACCCACATCAGTGGTGTAGTAGGCGTGGGGAGCATGGCGCCGAAACGCCTCAATGACCTGCTGCGGGGCAATCACGCCCTCATAAGAGGGCACTTGCAAGGGGTACTCCCGTTTCCAGCGCTCGATCCGCGCCAGCCAAGCTTGCGTTTGGCCAGGGGTGTAGGGCATTTTACTTAGCTGCGCCAACAGCTCCACCAAAACGGTGCGCACATCTCCCACAATCGGCACGTCAGGGACGCGGTTTTTGCCCACCTCCGCTGGGTCGATGTCGACGTGGATAACTTTGGCATGCTTGGCGAATTCGTCCAGCTTGCCGGTTACACGGTCGTCGAAGCGAGCTCCAAGGGCAATGAGCAGGTCGCACTCAGTAACAGCAAAGTTGGCGTAGGCCGTGCCATGCATGCCCAGCATCCCCACTGAGAGGGGATCATTCTCATCAAAGGCCCCCTTGCCCATGAGGGTGGTGGTTACCGGGATCTGGTAAGTGTGGGCCAGCTCCGCAATCTCAGCATGGGCTCCGGAGATGATGGCCCCGCCGCCCACGTAGAGCAAGGGTCGCTTGGCCTGCAGGATAAGTTTGGCTGCCGCGTGGATCTGGCGAGGGTTGCCCCGCACAGTGGGCCGGTAGCCGGGGATATGGACCTCACTGACCGGCTGGTAGTCGAACTCTTCCAGGCCCACATCTTTGGGGATGTCGATCAACACTGGACCGGGTCGCCCCGTGCTGGCGATGTGGAAGGCCTCGGCCACAATCCGGGCCATCTGCCGGGGGTCGCGCACCACGTAGGAGTGTTTGACAATGGGCAGGGTGATGCCAAAAATGTCAGTCTCCTGAAAGCCATCAGTACCAATCAAATGGCGGGGCACCTGGCCGGTAATGGCCACCAGAGGCACAGAGTCCATCATGGCGTTGGCGATGCCTGTCACCAAATTGGTTGCCCCCGGCCCCGAGGTGGCAAAGCACACCCCCACCTTGCCGGTAGCGCGGGCGTAGCCATCGGCAGCATGGGCAGCGGCCTGTTCGTGGCGGACTAGGAAATGCTTGAGTAGCCCTTGGGATTCGGCCTTGTACAGCTCGTCGTAAACGGGCAGGATTGCTCCTCCCGGATAGCCGAAAATGTGCTGCACCCCATGGCGATGTAAGCTATCCACCAGTGCGTAGGCCCCTGTTGCCACGATGTCCTCTCCCCCCTACCGAGCGTTCAACCTGGAGCGGCTGCATCGGAAGACTGGCCAGCTTTTTAATTCAATTCAACAGTCTAGCAGGGGTTTGCTCTGGGGCTCTGCTTGGGGGTGGATCTCTGTAAAGACAGCGTCTGCCGCGCTCTGGATAGAAGAAAGTAGCCGCTAGCCCCCTAGCTCGTTGGCGAGGTTGCCCCATGAGGCAAACTCCCGCAAAGCTGGCCAGCAGCTATCCTCCTAGGAGCTTGAGCACCGACTGGGATCCCCTAACGTCAATCCATAGCGGGCTAGAAAACGGGGCAAATCAATCACCTGACAGGTATAGGATCCCTGCATTACCAGTCGCCCCTGCTGGGTGATCTCTGCCTGAAACTGAACGCGCCTTCCCTCCACAGCCACGACTTCAACCTCAACCTGCAAGGGATCCCCCACTACCGCCGCCGAGCGGTGTTCCAGGGCAAAGCGGATCCCGACGGCAGCTTCTTCTGCCTCGTAGAAGGGCTGCAAGGTGGTGTGGCCACATCGCTCAATCAGCGCCAACAGAGCCGGGGAGGCGATGACCTGCACACCGGGATTGCCCAGGGCCTCTGCCGTGTGCTCAGGGCCAGGGATCCCTTGCCAAGTGCCACGGGTGCCAAGGGGAACGGGTTTCACGGAAAAAGACGCAGCACAGAAGCGCTGTCCTCGCGATATTTTACAGCCCCAAGCCACTGAGGCAGTAGCAAAGATAAGCTGGAAGGAGGCAGCAAGGGGGCGTTCATGTCCTCAGGACCCTACAAATTCGATCTCTTCCTGCGCTACCACCGCGCCCAGACCCGCTGGGTACGGCAACTGGCCGAGCGGCTGGACCAAGAGGGGTTCAAGGTCTGGTTCGATCGCTGGATGCTGCAACCCGGGGATAACCGCAAGCTGGAACTGCAACTGGCCATCGAGCAGTGCCGCTGGATTGGGGTGGTGGCCTCGCCGGAGTTTGTTGCCAATCCCTGGCCCCGAGATGAGCTCTACAGTGGCTTCTCCCACGCCCCGCCCCGGCAAAACCAGCGTCTCTTGACCCTGCTCCACACGCCCACTGAGCTGCCTCAGCCCCTGGCAGAAGCGCCGCTGGTGGATTTTAGCGGCTCTGAGGAAGACCCGGTGCTGTTTGAGTACCGGGCCCGCGAGCTGATGCACTTTTTGGACCCCAGCTTTCCCGCCCCTGGGGATCTCCAGCGATTTCGGCTGCACTACCGCCGCCGTGAGGAACCTCCTGAAGATGAGGAAGTGCGGGGGTTCCAAGCTTTTCTACGAGCCATTCAGCTAGCCATCCTGCGCATTGCCACTGGCGAACTGCCTTCCGCTACACCAGAGGAAGGGGCACGCAAGATTGCCATTTTGCAATTTCTTCAGCGCCTGTTTCAGTGGAATAGCGCCGATATCCAGTTTGAGCGAGCGGAGGAATGGCGCAAGCGGGGCAACCTAACCGAGGCTCTAGCTGCCTACGACCGCGCCTTGAACATGGATCCCAACTTTGCCCTGGCCTGGAGTCGGCGCGGCGACGTGCTGGTGCAGTTAGGCCGCTACCGCGAGGCAATCGACAGCTACCACGGATCCCTGAGCATTAACCCCTATGACGAGGAGACGCGGCTGCGCTTGGCCCTAATTCTGGGGCGCCTGGGCCAGTACAAAGCGGCGGTGGTCAACTACGACAGGGTGCTGGAGAGCAACCCCGAAGATGCCTTGGCCTGGCACAATCGCGGCATTCGTCTGCTGCAACTCAAACGGCCAAAGCTGGCCCTCAACAGCTTGAACAAGGCGTTGCGACATAACCCCAAGCAACCCCGCAGCTGGTTGGCGCGTGGGATTGCCCTGCGACGGCTGCGGCGGCCCAGTGCAGCGGCGGCCAGTTTTGCCCGGGTCTTGAAGCTCAACCCCAGAAGCGCGCGGGTCTGGCGCTACCAAGGCAATGCCCTCCTCCACTGCCAGCGGCTGCGCTCGGCCATTGAGTGTTACAAGCGCTCGCTGCGACTGCGCCGTCGGGATCCCGTGACGCTATACAACTTGGGCGTGGCCCTGTTGCGCCTGGGGCAGTACCGGTTAGCCAGCAAAGCCCTGGAACGCGCCCTGCGCTATGACCCTGACAACCCCAAAGGCTGGTATGCCCGCGGCGTGGCTTTCCAGAAATTGGGCTACCTCAAAGAGGCCTGCATCCACTTCGAGGAGGCCCTGAAGATCCAGCCAGAGAACTTTCCGGCCCGCTATGCCCTGGCAGCGGTTCTGCAAGCGTTGGGGCAGTACGAGGCTAGTTTGGAGCAGTTCCAACGCCTACTGCAGCAGCGTCCTGGCAGCGTAGCCTGCTGGTTTGGCCAGATCACAAGCCTGCGGCGCTTGGGTCGGCTGGAGGAGGCCCTTGCTGCCAGTCGGCAGAGAACCAGCCTCAATGAGCAGGATCCCTGGGGCTGGTTTGCCTTAGGGCTGGTCTATGGCGACCTGAAAGAGGCAGAAAAAGCGGTGGAGGCCTACTCGCGGGTTTTGCAGCTGACCCCCGAGGACGCAGTGGCCCTCAACAACCGCGCCTGGGAAGCCCTGAAGCTGGGGAAATTGGAGCTGGCTTTAGCCGACGCCCAACGGGCCACAGAACTGGAGCCCCAGCGGCCTGCCTTTTGGCATACCTTGGGGCTAGCCCAACTGCGGACTGGCCAGCAGGAAGCGGCCCAGGCTAGTTGGCAGCGCTGCCTAGAGCTAGACCCCCAGTTTCAGCCAGCCCAAGCGGCGCTGCAGGAGTTGGCTCTTGTCAATCCCGCCGCGAGCCCTGCCCCTGCGGCAATGCCAGGTTCAGCCTTGCCAGCGCTGGAGACCCTCAGCCCTCAAGAAGACCTGCCCACCCCTGTGCAGCAGCCACTAGGCAGAGCTGGACTTTTAGGTGTGAAAGGGAATAGCGAGCAGGGGCAACAGCGCCAACCCTAGCCAACCCCAACTCCCCGGAAACGGCGAGAGCCCGGAGACCTCAGGCCCTTTGGGCTGCAGCAAAGCCTCAATGCGCTCCTGCAGGCGCCCTCCTGGAGGGGGGTCCATTTCCAGGGCAAAGCCAACCCAGGCATTTGACGGCTGCTGTCCCCTCCCATAGCTCACCACCTGCAGCAGCGCCTCTCCCAGCACCAAGGGATCCACCCGCTGGGCTGCCCAGCGATCCGCTCGCAGTTCCCGCAGGGTCAGCAACTCCTGCCAGAGGAGCTCCGTATTTGGCAGCCAAGCGCTAAAGCGGCGCAGCCAGCCCACCGCCGACATCCACAGGGTATCGCGGTAGTGGCGATGGGCCTCTTCGTGGATCAGCACTGCCCGCAGGTGTTCTTCATCCAACTGCTGCAGCAGGCCGCGGCTAACTACCAGTTGCGAGTTCCACACGCCTACCTGAGCGGCAAAAGGGATCTCCAAGTCCAAAACGTAAGCCGAAAAGCCACACAAATTCACCTGCGCCAGGGCCTGCCGGTGGGCGCGTTGACAGGAGCACCAGTACTCCCCAATCCAGCGCAAGGCCAGGCCTGTGGCTGCCGCCAGTACCAACAGCGCACAGCCGTAGGAAAACCACCCTCCCGCTCCAGCCATTTGTCCCCGTGGCCCCATCCAGGCCAAAGCCAGGGCGGTTGTTAGCAAAAACAGGGGCGGCAGCAAGAAGTGGATCCAGGCCCACTGCCAGCGCTGCGCCCAGGAGCCCGCTCTATCTAGCCGCACTTGGGCTCGCCACAGCCAACTGAAGGCCAAGCCCAACAGCAACAGGCCCAGGTGGCTCACTGGGGATCCCTCCTAGCCTGGCGGGCTGCTCGCAGCCGTTCGGCAATCGCCTGCAACTGGGAAACACTGGCCTGATCCAGGCTGTCGGCAAAGGCGGCCACGGTGTCTGGGTCGCTCACTGCCAAAAACTGCTGCAAGTGGGCAAAGGCTCTTAGGCTAGCAGCTTCCTGGCGAGAGAGACGGGGCCGCCACAGCATTGGCAAAGACCGCCCCTCGGCATCGGTGCGCCGCTCACAGCTTACCCAGCCCTTTTGGCTCAGGCGCCGCAAAACGGTAGTTACCGAGGCATAAGCCAGCTCCCGATCCGGGTCGGCCAGAATGCGCTCGTGGATTTGACGAGTGCTGGCACTGCCGAGATCCCAAAGGATTTCAAGGATCTCCGACTCCAGAGGGCCCAGTGACAGTTGCTTGGGACGATGCTTTGGCAACATGATCCCCTGCCTGAGAAGGGGCACTTAGTCCAGGCTAGCTTAAGCCTCGGCAGCGCCCTTCCTTCCTGAACAAGAAGTCTATAGAAAGGCTCAGGGAGCACTCTGGAGAGTGCCGTCTTCTGTTAGGAAGCGAGGGCTTAGAAAAGGACGCAGCGCCTGGGGAATGCGGATCGAGCCGTCTGGCTGCTGGTGATTTTCCAACAGAGCGGCTAGAGTCCGTCCCACCGCCAAGCCGGAGCCATTGAGGGTGTGGACGAAGTGGGTGCCCTTTTGCCCAGCCTCTTTGTAGCGCAGGTTGGCGCGGCGGGCCTGGAAATCCCAGCAGTTGGAGCAACTGGAGATCTCGCGGTAGCGGTTTTGGGAGGGGAACCACACTTCCAGATCGAAGCAGCGGGCCGCCGAAAAACCGAGATCGCCGGTACACAGCTCCACCACCCGGTAGGGCAGCTCCAGCATCTGTAAGATGGCCTCAGCATCCTGCACGAGTTTTTCGTGCTCGGCCTCCGATTGCTGGGGATGGGTAATCTTGACTAACTCTACCTTTTGAAACTGGTGCAGCCGGATTAGGCCCTTGGTGTCCCGGCCATAGCTGCCGGCTTCGCGGCGAAAGCAAGGTGTGTAGGCACAAAAATAAAGCGGCAGACGTTCGGCCGGGATCACCTCATCCCGGTACAGGTTCGTGAGGGGCACTTCTGCCGTCGGAATTAGCCAGAGGTCGTCCTCAGCACAGCGAAAGCTCTCTGAGGCAAACTTGGGCAGTTGCCCTGTCCCCTCTAAGGCGGCGCTGTTGACCAAAAAAGGAGGGATCACCTCGGTGTAGCCAGCGGCAATGTGGCGCTCCAGCATCATGGCAATCAAAGCCCGCTCCAGAGCTGCTCCTGCCCCTACCATGGCCACAAAGCGGCTCTGGGCTACCTTGACGGCACGGCCAACCTCCAAGAGGCCCAGCTTCTCGGCAATCTCGTCATGGGGAAGAACGGGGTGAGTGGGTTTTAGCGCATCCCCCCAGCGGCGCACCTCCACGTTTCCCGTCTCATCCTGGCCCACTGGCACGTTGGGTAAGGGCAGATTGGGCAGGGTGAGGAGAAGAGTCCGTATCTCCTCCTCCAGCTCCCGCTCCCGCTGCTCCAGCTGGGCAATCTCAGCCTTGAGATCTGCTCCTTGCTGCCGCAGGGCCGTCACTTCCGCTCCCTGGGGATCCGCCCCCTGCCGGATGAGCTCGCCCACTTTCTTGCCCAGGCTGTTGCTTTCGGCCTGCAGAGCAACGCGCCGGGTCTCCAACTGGCGCCGCTTGCCATCCAGCTCTAGGATCCTATCCAAATCGGCAGCAGCCCCGCGCTTGTTCAGGGCTTGGCGTACTTCCTCCGGGCGATCCCGCAGCAGCTTTAGATCCAGCACAAGACCTGCCTAGCAAGAACTTCTTACTTTTTCAGCCAGCTAAACATGGCCCGCAGCTCCTTGCCCACTTTCTCAATGGGGTGCTCGGCCTCGCGGCGGCGCATCGCAGTCAACACCGGTTTACCTGCCTGGTTTTCTAGGACAAACTCGCGGGCAAACTGGCCACTTTGGATCTCAGCAAGGATGCGCTTCATCTCGGCACGGACTTGCTCCGTGATGAGGCGGGGGCCACGGGTGTAGTCGCCGTATTCTGCCGTGTTGGAGATGCTCTGGCGCATTTTCTCCAGCCCCCCCTCGACGATGAGATCCACAATTAACTTAACTTCGTGCAGGCACTCGAAGTAGGCCAACTCCGGCTGATAGCCTGCTTCCACCAACGTCTCAAACCCCGCTTTGATCAGGGCCGTAAGGCCGCCGCAGAGCACCACTTGCTCGCCGAAGAGATCGGTCTCGGCCTCTTCCCGAAAGGTGGTCTCGAGGATGCCAGCTCGAGTGCCGCCAATCGCCTTGGCATAGGCCATGGCCCGCTCCCGCGCCATCCCGGAGGCATCCTGATAGACAGCAAAGAGACAGGGCACCCCCTGCCCCTCTAGGTAAGTGCGCCGCACCAGGTGACCAGGGCCTTTGGGAGCCACCATGATGACATCGATATCCGGGGGGGGTTGAATCTGGCCAAAGTGGATGTTGAAGCCGTGGGCAAATAGAAGCACCTTGCCCGGCCGCAGATGGGGGCAAATCTCGCTCTGGAAGACAGCCTTTTGGACTTCATCGGGCAAGAGGATCATCACCCAGTCAGCGGCAGCAGCGGCATCGGCCACCGTCTTGACGGTCAACCCCTCCTGCTCGGCTTTGGGCCAAGAGGGGCTGCCGGGGTAGAGGCCGACGAGGACGTTGACACCGCTGTCGCGCAGGTTGAGAGCGTGGGCGTGCCCCTGGCTGCCGTAGCCAATGATGGCCACCGTCTGGCCGTTTAGGAACTCTAGGTTGGCGTCGGTATCGTAGTAGAGGCGAGCCATACTTAGGCTGGGTAGGGAGTAGCTGCGTTTGAACTAGGATACCAGGATGGCAGGGAAAAACAGAGCAGGTTCAGTGGCCATAGTGAACGGTCTTCACCCACCTCAGCCGTTTGGGTTGCACACACATCCGAGCCGTGGTGACAATCATAACCGGCAGCCAGTGGAGCATGTAGAGCAACCCCAGGACCATACGCCACCACAGTTGCCGCCCGCGTAGCCCCTCCACCTGGCGCAGGCCGCGATAGAAGGCCAGGGTCAGGGATCCCATGACCAGAGCGTTCAGGGGAAGCAGCACTGAGGAGTGGCCCGTCAACAGCACCCAGAGGGTATCGGGAACCAAAGCCATGGGCAGCAGATACTGGGAGATAAAGAAAGCCCAGAGATCAACGGTCTTGGCCATGCCTAGGCGACCGCTGAGGATCCCTGGCCAATAGTCAAGGTAACGCTGGTAACCCCCTTCTGCCCAACGACAACGCTGGTACCAAAGGCTTTTCCAAGAGGTAACCCCCTCTTCGACAATAGCGGGCTCGGTGAGGAAGGCAATATCCACCCCTGCCAGGTGGAGCTTCAAGGTGAGGTCCAGGTCGTCGGTGAGGGTGCTTTCGTTCCAGCCGCCGCACTTTTCCAGAACATCTCGCCGTACCAACTGGCCGTTGCCCCGCAGTTCGCCAATACCGCCGATGAGTACCCGCTGCTGTTGCAAGTAGGCATCGGAGGCCATCTCTGCCACCTGGCCCAGCGTCCAGAAGTTGACGTCGGGGTTGCTCAGGGCTTTGCGCACCTGTACAGCACCTACTGCCCGCCGACCAGGACGAGGAGGCTGAGCAAATAAAGGCAGGGTGCGAACCAGTAGATCCGAGGGCACAATGGCGTCGGCATCACAGACAAGGATAATCTCTCCCTGGGTCAGGGGAAGGACCTCGTTAAGGGCACCAGACTTTCCGCCCCCTCGCCCTGGGGGCCGCCGGTAAACTCGGAGGTGCGGCAGCCATTTTTGGGCCTCCTGCAGGATGTCTGGGGTGGCATCGCTGCTGGCGTCATCAATGGCCCAGAGCTCTAGATGGCTGCGAGGGTAGTCCAGCTGGCTAAGGCTGTGCAGCAGCCGCGGTAGCACAGCGCTCTCGTTTTTGGCCGGGATCAGCACCGTTACCCGCGGCAGAGGCGGCTCCTGCAAGGCCAAAGCCTCTGAGGGAAGGTTGGGAGATCCCTTGTCAACCTCGTCTCCAACTGGGGTTTCCAGGGAGTGAAGCCGCAAGGGAGGCGGCGGCTCTGCCGGCTGCAGGCGAAACAGGCGGTTGACGTGGATAACCATGAAGGTAGCTAGGCCAACAGTAAGCCAACGGGCCACGGCTACCTGATGCATCAGGCTCACTACCCCCCACACCATCGCCAAAACTAGCAGAGCTTTAAGCCGGCGGCGCTGGGCTGAGGTAAGCAGCCACTCGGGGAGATCCAGATCCTCAAGGGGAACCGCCTCTGACCAGACAAACTCAGACATGGGGAGCATCTTGTCGGTAACAGCTTTGCCCAAATCAACCGGCTTGCCTAAACCTAGGCCTGGCGGCTGTTCAGAGGTCGTTAATAGTCACCACCGGGTTGTCACCGAGTTGGGCTGAAAACCTAAGCTCCTGGGCTGCCACCCCTGCAGCAAGGGATCCCTCCTGCCCCAATGGGGAGCTCATGGGTTGCCACGAATTTCCTTGATGACCCCATCTTCAAGCAGGATCTCCACCTGCATTTTCTGAATCAGATTGTCTCCCTTTTGCACGTAGAAGAAGCTCTCCACGCTGCCCTGCAGCACCTCCCGGTTCAGTTCCAGGTCGCTCAGTTGGTTGAGCTGCTGGAGCAACTGGTTTTTCTGATCCAGGAGCCTAACCTTTTGCTCGTTCACGCGGCTTTTCACTGCTTCCACCTGCTGGAGCACCTGAGGGCTATTGGGGTTAGGGCTTTGCTTTTCGATTTCGGCAATGGCCCGCTTACCCTGAAACTCCAGTTGCTGTATCTGAGCATCGGTGGCTTCAATCTGCCGCTCCAATTGCTCCCGCATTTCTTTCTTCCAGAGGGGGGTGACCACCACCTTAACAGGGATGGTGCGCTTGAGCAGTAACTGAGTGCCGTTGCCGACGTTGTTTTCTTCCATAAGACCGATACCAGGCAGACAATCGAGCAAACTGGGGCTGTAGAAATCTCCCCTCAAAACCCTGGACTTAGGGAAGGAAAGCTCAGCAGACTAAATCCTCTCCTGCTGAGCCGAAGGAAAACACACCTACTCTATCCTACTGGCTGGGATCCCTGCGGTAAAGTCTGGGCTGGGGCGAAATGGCAGCTTTGGTTAAGGATCTTGAAGGTCGCTGCCCTGCGGCGGCGCGAAGTCAGTTAGCGTGAAAGACGGTGTTCTCGGATTTTGCAGCAGCCATGAGCGAACTGGCCTCAACTCCCTTGCGGCCCTCGGCAGGGGCTGCCCAGCCAGTGCGGATCGCCTCCCGCAAAAGCGAGCTGGCTTTGGCCCAGACCTACTGGGTAATGGGACAGTTGCAGGCCCACCATCCAGGATTGCCGCTGGAGCTGCACACGCTTTCCACCCAGGGAGACATCATCCTAGATGTGGCGCTGGCCAAAATTGGAGACAAGGGCTTGTTTACCAAGGAGTTGGAGGTCAGTCTGCTCAACGGCAGTAGCGATCTGGCAGTGCACAGCCTCAAGGATTTGCCCACCCGTTTGCCAGAGGGCCTGGTACTAGGAGCGATTACGCAGAGGGAGGATCCTTTGGACGCGCTGGTGCTGCGGGAGGAGCTGCGTGGCTACCAACTCGCCACCCTGCCCGAAGGGACGGTGATTGGCACTTCGTCGCTACGGCGACTGGCCCAACTGCGCCACGCCTTTCCCCACTTGCAGTTTAAGGACGTGCGGGGCAACCTTAACACGCGCTTGGCCAAGCTGGATCGGGGGGAGTACGACGGCCTGATTTTGGCGGTGGCCGGCCTAAAGCGGCTGGGCAAAACCGACCGGATCCACGAGGTGCTGGATCCCAGTGTGTCTCTGTACGCCGTTGGCCAGGGATCCCTCGGCATCGAGTGCCGGCAGGGGGACGAGCGGATTCTGGAGCTCATCCGACCCTTGGCTGATGCGGAGGCGACAGCCCGCTGTTTGGCCGAGCGAGCTTTCCTGCGGGCTTTGGAAGGAGGGTGTCAAGTGCCCATCGGCGTCCACAGCCAAGTTCGAGGGGAAGAGCTGCACCTGACCGGCATGGTGGCCGACCTAGAGGGGCGACGGCTCATCCGCGATACCCAGACGGGATCCACCGCCGATCCGGAAGCGGTTGGGGTGGCCCTGGCGGAGAAGCTGAAGCAGCAGGGAGCCGACGAGATCTTGCAGGAGATCTTTGCCCGGGCTCGCTGCTAAATTCTCTTGGCTAGCTCTCGGGAAACTGGCCAAGGGAAAGAAAAACGGCAGGGAGAGTTTTAGATCCCCCCCTCTGCCGTTACTGCTGCCAAGGACTTGCCTCAGATAGGGAACTCACATTCACAGCAGCAGTAGTTGAGCTCCACCTTAGCTTCCAAGACAGCCGTGTCGTCTTGAACCACCAACGTAACCTTGTTGTTGGCAACTTCAGCGGGCGAGAGCGTTAGGGTTTTGGTAAAAGTCTGACCTGTCGAACTAACAGGTGAAGCGTATAGGAACCCCGATTGAGTTAGAGTGCCGCCGTTATACACGTAGTACTTGTCGTTGCCCGCATCCGGAGAACTGTTGCTGCTAGCCGGCAAATTGTTGCGGTAGGCAAACGTCAGAGTACCTCCCAGCCGGCAGCCTGCTTTACAAGGAGGATTCCATTGAAAAGTGTGAGCAAAGACTTTATTTGGGTTTGGTTCTGACCAGTTGGTAGTTCCATAAGGACCCTGGAGCTTGTTCCAAATGGTGGCTGGAATCTCTGGCTGCAAAGGAACAGCGGGGCTGGGTGGCGGAGCCTGCAGCCTCACCGACTGCAACCTCATGGGCCGAGGGCAGGGGAGCGTGGGCAACGGTCTTGGAGAGGGGAGAATGGGGATCTGGCGGAACAGCTCATCGATGGCCTCAGTTTCGGGAACAGGGGAGGGCGCGGGTTCTGGAGTCCTAGGCCTTGCTGGCACAGCCGGCCTTGGAGCTTGCGCTACCGGAAAGTGCCCCCAAAACAGATCTCTACCAGAGGCAATCGAGGAAGGGCCATAGCTCCAGAAACCAAAAGAGACTAGAGCCAGTATACCTAGGCCCAGGCCTGTTTTTTTCATTGACGTTCTCCAAGAAACTTTCTACCAATAAAGACTTTTCAGAGAAGAGTAAGTTCCCTAAGTGTCGCGATTTTTTGTAAACTTCTATTGACTCTTGAGCTCCTGAGAAAGCCAAAGGAAAGATTCCTAGGCATTGAAGATACGTCTCTCAAACTTCAGCCCAAGCCAGATCACGCCGATCCCACAGACCACCAGCACCGCCGACTTAGCCAACAGGCCGGTTGGGTACTCGAAAAAGCGGGTCAGCACCACCAAGGTCAGGCCCAATAGCCCCTGCCAGAAGCGGCTCCGCCGCCCCTGCTGCAGCCCTTCCCAGCAGAGCACCACCGACAATCCCACGAGCAAAAGGGTCACGATCCAGGGAGCAAAGAAGGCCAAGGCTACCTTTGCGGTTAGGTTCAAAGGCAGGGCGCTGCGGATCCCCAGCAAAAGCGCCAAGGCAACCAGCGAGAACAGAACGGCAGCATCCTTCAGCCAAGCAGAAACGGGCTGGGAACTCTTTGCCTGCCAGCCCTGCCACCAGCTCCAACCGGCTAGCAATAGCAATCCTGCTGCCGACAGGCCCGCCCAGGGATCCACAGTTTGGACTAAGGGTACAGGTTTGAGATCCCAGTCCCAAAGCTCACGAAAGCTCCAGAGGTAGAGGAGAAAGCCCAACCCCAGGAAGGCCAGCCCCTCCGCCGTCGAGTCCAAATCCAAGCCTTGCTCCTGCTCGCCCTCCTGGCCATCTTCTCCGGTCAAGATCTGGCCTAGCCACTGCCCATGGCGTTGGTGCCAAAAGCCCAGCCCCCAGACGACAGCAAGACCAAGCAGCAGCCAGAGGGTCAAGCTTTCTGCAGACCTGTCCCAGCGCCCTGCCAGCCTTTCTAGCGCCAGGCCGAAATTCACCAATGCCAAAGCCAAGATCCAACGGGAGCGGCACCCATAGGCAAGGGGCAGCAGTAGGCCAAGGGCCAGCCAGGGGTAGAGAGGATCCAGAGCCGAGCCGATCCCCTCCTCCCACAGGGTAGTTATCCCAGCCAGGGCGAATAAGAGACAGGCCAAGATGCCGCTGGGGGTGTGGACCAAGCTGTAGGCCATGGCCAGGCTGCCTAGCCCCCAGGCCAAGAACAAGCCCGCCGGGGATCCCCCGATTTGAACCCACTGGGCCGTCAGGCCAATGGCAGCCCCCAAAGACAGCTCGCCGGCAATCAACAAGGCGCTGCCCAAGCGCGGGGAGCCCTGCTGCCTAAGCCGAAAGCCGGCCCCCTGCAGCCCCAGCGTGAGAGCCAGGGATCCCAAGGCTCTGGCCCAGCGGGGAATGGCGTCCCAGTTGGCGGCCACGAAGGAGATCGCCCCCAAGCCCACTAGCACGGCGCCAAACAGCAGCAGCAACAGGGTAAAGCGGCTGCCGGCTGTTCGCGGCAAGCTCTCTAGCTGGTAGTACTCCCGCAGGCGATCCCGTTGGGCAGGTTCGATCAACCCCTGCTCCACCCAGGTGTTCAGCAGGTCGGCCAGTTGACGGCGGAAGCGGTCGTCGGGGCGGGGAGAAGTCACAGGGGATCCCGTCAAGGTGCCGGGTGTAGCAGGGTATGTCGCCAGTATTCTAGCCCCCACCCCCAACCCCTTTCCCAAAGGGAGAGGGGAGATTGGGATCCGTAGCCTGGAGCACCCGCTGCAGCACCTCTTGGTAGCCGGCTGCCGGATCGCCGAGATCAAAGCGAAAGAGGTCTTTATCCAGCACTCGTGGCTCAGCTCCCTCCAGATCCCACAGGCGGCAGGTGTCGGGGCTAATTTCGTCCGCTAGCCAGATCTGCCCTTCCTCGTCCAAGCCAAACTCCAACTTAAAGTCCACCAGCTCCAGCCGGCAGCGCCTCCAGAAGTCGCGAAGGTGAGTGTTGACTGCCAAAGCCAGGGATCCCAACACCTCCACTTGCTCTGGCGTGGCCAGGCGCAACAGGCGGATGTGGTCGGGAGTCACCAGGGGATCCCCCAGGGCGTCGTTTTTGTAGTAAAACTCCACCAGCGGCGGCTGGATAGGAAGCCCCTGCTCCAGGCCCAGGCGCTTGCAGAGGCTGCCGGCAGCACGGTTGCGCACCACCACTTCTAAGGGCAGGATCCGCAGGGCGCGCACCTGCATCTCATGAGGGCCGGTCTGGGCCAGAAAGTGGTTGCGGATGCCCTGCTGCGCCAGGTAGGCAAACACCCGGCTAGAGACGGTGCAGTTGACCTCCCCCTTGCCGGCGATAGATCCCCGCTTTTGGGCATTAAAAGCCGTGGCGTCGTCTTTGTACTGGCAGAGGTAAACCTGGGGATCGGCGGTGCGGTAGACCCGTTTGGCTTTGCCCTCGTAGAGGAGCTCTTGGGGCGTGGGCAAGGAGGACATGAGCAACCCCTAATATCCGTTCAACCGTCCGCGGATCCCTTGCCAGAGGGTGATGGCCAGGATGCGCAGATCCAGCCACAGAGACCAGTTTTGCACGTAGTAGAGATCATACTGGGTGCGGCGGGCAATGCTGGTGTCTCCCCGCAGGCCGTGGATCTGGGCCCAGCCGGTAAGGCCGCTTTTCACCAAGTGCCGATCTGGATACTTGGGGATCTCCTGGCTAAACTGCTCCACGAAGTAGGGCCGCTCGGGGCGAGGGCCCACCAGGCTCATTTCCCCCTTCAAAACGTTCCAAAGCTGGGGAAGCTCGTCCAGATTGGTGCGGCGCAAAAAGGCTCCTATCTTGGTTCGACGCGGATCCCCAGGGCGCGTCCAGCCCGGTTGCCCAGGCTCCTCCGCATCTACCCGCATGGTGCGGAACTTGGCAATCCAAAAGCGCCGCCCATCCAAGCTTACCCGCTCCTGCCAATACAGGATGGGGCCAGGGCTGCTGCAGGCCACCAGCAGAGCGATGACCAGGAAGAGCGGGCTAAGCAACACCAGACCCAGGGAGGCCCCTAGGATATCTACAGCGCGCTTGAGGAAACGGTTGTGGGCATAGCGCAGAGGGGGCTGCCGCAGCGTCAGCAGCGGGATCCCATCCAGAGAGTGGAACTGGAGGTTAACGGTTAAGAAGCTGAGAAGATCTGGCACCAGGCGCACTTGAACGGAGAGGGCTTGCAAGCTCAGCAAGAGGGGCGCAGAGGCCAACTGGGGCTGCCCAAACCACACCTCCTGGATCTCAGGGTGAGCCTGTACATAGGCCACCAGATGAGCGGGCTCAAGCCGCTCCAGCTTCTGCAGAGGCCCCGGCTCTGGCGCCGAGGGATCCCCAGCCACGGCCCAAGCCTTGATCTCGAACCCCAAGGCTGGACAGCGCTCTAGCCGCTCCAGCACCTCAGCCAAAAGCAGTCCGGATCCCACCCAGATGACCCGTCGCCTCCCCTGGCCGCGGGCGTATAGCCAGCCCATGCCCAGCCGCAGCGCTGCCCGCATTACCGTCAAGCCGAGCAGAGCCAGCAGGCCAGCATAGCCCACCACCAAGCGTGAGAGCGAGACGGAGCGCACGAAGAAGGCCCCTGCCAGCACCAGGCCGAAGGTCACCCCCAGCCCCAGCAGCAAGCTGGCCCATTCTTCAAAGCGAGATAGGCGCTTTGATTCGCTGTATCCTCCCAAACCGGCCTGAACGCCCCAGTAGCTGAGAACGGTCAGCAACCCCAAGCCAGCGTAAACATCCCACGGCAAAAGCTGGTGAGGGCCTAGGCTGCGCAGCCAGTAAGCTGCCCCGAAGGCCAGCCAAATACAGAGCCCATCCCCAAAACAGGCCAAGGGCACCCACAGGTGGTGCGGATCTAGGCTCAGGGTGTAGCTACCCAAAAAGGGCCCCGTCCTCCTCCAAGAGGACTGCCTCTGGCTAAAGGGATTGGCCAAGAACTGTCTCCTCTAGAGTCCAGACTGGGATTCTAGTGGTTGGCCGTCCCAACTGGCCAGAGAGCTGCCCCAGCCAACCTAGAGGACACTACAGCCCGTAGAAATCGGGGCCGGATCCCTCGTAGCTGGGGTTAACCCGCAAGTTGAGATAGGGGCAGACAATCTCGCAGGTGCGGCACTGGATGCAGTTTTCCAAAGCCATGGCGTGGGAGCGGAGGCCGTTGCGTTCCCGGATGTGGTGGACTTCTGCCGGGCAATCGGCCACGCAGGGGGTAGGGCGGTTAAGTTTGTCGTAGGTGGCAATGCACTGGCGGCAGGTGTCGGCGCTAAACTCGAGGATATGGCGGTTGCCTTCGGGGTAGCGGGGATCCGCAAAAAAGACGGCCTCGGATCGCGAGAAATAGCCCGCTCGAGTGGTCAATGTTTCGGGATCCACAACGCTGGGGGCCACAAAGTCCGCCTGGATGGCGGCATGGGGGGCCACATATCCCCGTGGGGGTGGCTCGCTGGCGCTGACCCGTCCCGTCAGCAGGGTATAGGCACGCAGGAGTTCCCCGCCGCGACGCACGGGATCCTGCAGGCCCCAGCGCAGGGATCCCAGCCAAGGGTGGCCGGCATCCACGCTGCAGCAGATCTGGGGCAGGTACGCTTCCAGCAGACGGGAGTTTTCCAAAAAGGCCTCCCGGAAGTAGCGGCTACGGTAGAGATCTTGGCCAACGGAGCTCTCCATCACCGCCTTTTGGTAGGCCTCTTGGATCCGCAGATCTCCTTTCAAGAAGCCGTCGTGAATGAGGCCCGCTGCTAGGTAGCCGGTCTCCATGGCGTTGTTGATCCCGGCCAGGCTGCCCACATCCAGCACCCCCAGGGCATCGCCCAAGAGCAAGGCCCCTTCGACGCCAAAGCGGGTGGGCAAGCTGTAGTAGCCCCCTTCGGGAATGACAGCCGCCCCGTACTTGAGCAACTTGCCGCCAGCAATCAGGGACTGGATCCAGGGGTGGGCTTTGAACTCCTGCAGGCGCTGCTGCGGGTTGAGGTTGGGATTTTTGCTGTCGAGGCCAATGATGAGGCCCAGAGCCAGGCGGTTATCTTTGAGACCATAGACAAAGCCGCCGCCAAAGCTGCCATCCAAAACGGGGTAGCCCAGGGTATGCCACACCTGCCCCTGCAGTGAGCCAGGAATCTGCCACAGCTCCTTGACCCCCACTGACCACAGTTGCGGGCGGGGGCGCAGGTGAAATCTTTCGATCAGGTCCTTAGAGATAAACCCCTTGTCGCCAAAACAAGTGAGCTCGGCAAAGACACAGTCTTCATAAACCTGGCCGGAGTCGCTCACCCGCACCCCAATGACTCGCTCCCCCTCATAGAGGATCTCATGGGCGGCAAAGCCAGGGAATACGTCCAGGGTGACGTTGGGGATCCCTTTGGCCTTTTCCTGGAGGGTTTCGGCCAGCCAGCGAATGACATGGCTGAGGGTGAGGATGAGCTGCCCCTGTTTGCGCAACCCCTTTGGGATCACTGCCTCTGGCAAGTCCCAGCGTTCCTGGGATCCCAATATGCTCAGGTGGCTCACCTCCACCCGCCCCTCGTGGGGAAATCCTTGGCTCTCAAAATCCGGGAAAAGCTTGGCAATCACCTGGGGGTTGCAGATAGCGCCACTGACAATGTGCCCACCAAATTGCCGGGCTTTTTCCAAAATGGCAATGGAGATTTTAAGCCCAGAGAGCTTGGCCAGATCCAGAAGGCGATGGGCCAGGATTAGGTTCGAGCAGCTCCCCCCCACCAAAAGCAGGTCGTAGCGGATGGCTTCACCCATGCAGAATTCCCCACGCAGCGGCTTTGGATGGCCTGCCTGTATCCTAAAAAGAGGCGGTGGAAAGAAAGCAAAACTTTAGACCTTCTCAAGCTTCTGCGCTGCCTCCACAGCCGAGACAATGGCCAACTCTCCTTCTCATCGGTGGACGGTCGCGGTGCCTCTTCTAGCAAGACTGTCGGGGTTTTTCCTCAGACTTCGGGCCAAGCTGTCTGCACTGCCGTCTGGGTTCAAGCAATCCCTAGCTTTTGCGATGGCAATACGGCTTCGGTGGGTAGAACCGACAGTTCGTTGGCAGCAACTGGATCTGCTCCAGTGGGATCCCCCAGTCTTGGCGGATGTCGAAGAATCGTCCTCTGCCTATGTCTATGTTGGCAATGCTGCTCTGCGCCTTCTTGGCTCTTTTGAGCTGCAGCGTTGTGCGACATCACTTATTTCAGTCGGGCGGCTATGACCTTGGAATTTTTGACCAATCAATTTATCTAATTAGCCGTGGAGAAGTTCCTTTTTCCACCATCCGCGGGATCCACATCCTCGGGGATCATGCGGCCTTCATCCTATATCCCATCAGTTTCTTGTACCGCATTGTCCCCTCGGTTTATTGGCTGTTCGGCATCCAATCTCTGGCGCTAACTTTGGGAGCGCTGGCCGTTTACCATCTTGCGCTCCAGGCCGAGGTTGATCCTGGAAAGGCAAAGACCATTGCCGCCGCCTATCTTCTCTACCCGGCTATCTTTAACGCCAACCTTTTTGATTTTCACCCAGAGGTGTTGGCCGTTCCCCTTTTTTTGGCAGCTATACTCTGCATTCGCTCTGGCAAGCTGTGGGGGTTCTTGCTGTGCCTGAGCGGTATCCTTGGCTGCAAGGCAGTGTTGTCTCTCAATGTTGTTGCCCTGGGAGTTTGGCTACTGCGTTTCGAAAGCAGGCGAATCCAGAAGCGCTGGCAACAGCGCTGCCAGGTGGCCGGCTGGGTGGCCATAGCCTTAGGTTCAGCCTGGTTTGGCATAGCCACTTTTTGGATTATCCCTCACTTTAGCGGCAGCGAGCCGGCGGCCATCTCCCACTATAGCTATCTGGGCAGCTCTGTTTCTGAGATCATCCAAAACTTGGTGCTCAAGCCAACATTAGTCCTGGGCAAATTCTTCTCTCTCGATACCCTATTCTATGGATTTTTGTTGATTATCCCCGTGGCCTGGGGGCTCTCTTGGCGCCACTGGGATCCCTGGATCCCTGCTCTGCCAACTTTGGGGCTGAACATTCTCTCCAGCAATCCTGCCTATCGGGATCTGGTGCATCAGTATGCGCTGCCTGTTGTCCCCTTCTTATTTCTGGCTATTATTGAAAGGATGAAAACGCCTTGCTTTCAAGCTCGTTTTGCCAAGAAAGCGGCCCTGACCTGGTCGCTGCTGGCTTTTCTGGCTCTGGGCAAATACACTTTTTTCGGATCTATCTATCTCCAGTCTCTCGACACTTGGCAGGCCACTCGAGAGGCCCTTGCCCAGATCACCACTCAAGGGGGCGTTCTCACCACCCACGAGATCTGCCCCCACCTCACCCACCGGCGGGTTATTTACTTTACCGACGAAAGCCGCTTTAAGGGATCCCCCCTTGACCAGTGGGATTTTTTTGATTATGTGCTACTGAACAGCCGCCATCCAGGATGGCGCAGCAGCCCAGAGTTCTCCCATGCTCTGATCCGAGCTTTACAAAAAGAAACCTCGTTTCGACTGCTCTACCATCGCGATGGGGTGTACCTGTTCTCCAGGCTACGGGAAAAACCTTAGGCTTAGCCTGCTATAGTCAAAAGCTCGGCCCAGAATCCCGAACCCCACCAACAGCAGTTCCGGAGATGAGCTGCTGGCATCCTCCCTCTCTGCTGAGGCCTAGGATTTGGGGGGCAAGAAAGCTAGAATCTCTAAAAACATGGCCTACTTTTCCATGCTGACGGACGCTGCCTACGGCGTGATCCCAGTGCTTCCTCTGCCACCTGCCCAGGGATCCCATCTCTATCTGCTTATCCAGCACCAAAAGGGGCACTGGGCCTTCCCCAAAGGACACAAAGACGAGGGTGAGAGCGAGCTGGCGGCAGCCCAGCGGGAGCTGCGCGAGGAAACCGGCCTGACCGAGTACTACTTTCTAGTGTTGCCGGGTCAGTCCGAGCCTCTATCGCTGCAGGAGGTTTACACCTTCACCGATTCCGCCGGGAATGCCGTGGCCAAGACCGTTACCTACTACGTCGCTCTCCTGCCAACCCAGTTCCCTCCCCCTGAGCTACAGGTTCAACCGGAGGAGGTGGCTGCCTACCGCTGGTGCTCCTACGCCGAAGCTTTGGAACAAATGACCTTTGAAGAAAGCCGCCAGCTTCTACGCCGCTGCCAAGCTTATCTAGAAGAGCTGTGGGGAGGCCAAAGGTGATTGCAACTCAACCGGCCCAAGCTACTGCTCGACAATCGTGACGTTAAAGCCCTGATTTTTCAAGGTCTCGGCATGGTAGCGGGCATATTCTAGTTGTGCAAAGGCTGCTACCTGTACAAACTTTTGGCCGTTCACCTCTTTAACAAAGGCGTCACGGGCAATGCGGCGAGCCTGCGCCAAGCTCTCCTCCCCAGAGTAGGTGGTCAGCACCAAGAAAGTGCCCTCGCCGCGGTTTGGCCCCAGCGAGTCGGGATCGCTGCCGGTCAAAGGTACCGCCCGGGGCAGCTTGTCTTGGGAGGGACGCTCCAGGCTAGCTGCCAATTTCTCCACCCATGTCTCCTGGCTGGGAGGAGTTTGCAGGCTATCCAGCGGGTTGGGGACATTTTCAAGGGGCTCGACTTGCAGTCTCTCCACCGAAGGAGTGGTCAACCCCAGCGCTAACTCAGGGGGAGTCACCCCAGCTGAATACGACTCTTCCCCCACCTCGGGAATCAGGGGTAGCTGGGCCAAGTCCACCAAAGCAAGTTTCTTTTCAGCTTTAGGCAGCGACAGCTCCTCTGGCCAGAGTAGCCAGCGCACCCCAAAGCCAATCCCCACCCAAGAGAGCACCCAAACCAGCAAAGCCGCCAGGGGCGAAACTCCTCTAGAAGGGCGGGGCACTTCTTCTTCCTCTAAATCTTCCACCACCTCTTGGATCAGCACAGGCAAAGGACGGTGGGTGGGAAGGCTGCTAGCGGACTGGCTCCCCCGCAGCTGTGAGATGGACTCCCGGCGCTGTAAACGCGGCCAGAGACGGAAATGTTTCCCTTCTTTGGGCGGATCCAGATGCAGACGGCTAGGGACTTCCGAAAGCGTTCGTTGGGGCGTCAGCTGCGTTTTCTGAGGCGGCGGCAGGGGCTGAGTAGGATCTGAGTGAAGTGGAGAAAAGTCCATAGATAACCTACCCTCCCTCGCTTAGGAACCAGTATGCAAAGCCAACCTCACACTCTAGCCGTTGACAGCTTGACAGCAGGACTGGGGCAAGGGACAGAGACAACGCCATTAATACCATGCCACAGACCTAAGGCCAGCTTCTAGGGCCTGGCCGCAAGGAGCTGCAGTGGGCGAGCAGGGGCAAGCAAGGCCTCCACCCAGGTCATTTTTCCAGGATCTCCCGACAGGCCGAGAGCAGGCGCTCTTGCTCCGGCAGAGTTCTTAGGCCAATACGCAGATAGCGATCCCCCAGCTCTGGGAAGCTTAGGCAATCCCGCACTAGGATGCGGTACTGCTGCAGCAGCTGTTCTTGAAGCTGCGTGGCGGAGAGGGGGCAGCGCACCAGCACAAAATTGGCTTGGCTGGGCCAGGGATCCCAACCGGGCAGCGCCTGCAGACCTCTGAGCAGATGCTCGCGGGCCCTGGGCAACCACATCAAGGTGCGCTGGCGAAAGTCCGCGTCAGCCAAAGCCGCTGCCGCCGCCACTGCCGCCAAGCCATTGACGCTCCAGGGATCCCGCCACTGCCGCCAGCGTCGCCAGCGCTCCGGATGGCCCACTGCAAACCCAATGCGCAACCCGGGTAAAGTAAAAAACTTGGTCAGCGAGCGAATGACAAGGGTGTTAGGGTGGGCCTCAAGGTAGGGGATCAAGGTTTGGCTGCGGGGCAAAGGGGCCACTGACCCGTTGGGGCAAGCAGCTGCAGCGCAGAGATCAATTGGATCTTGCGGCGCGTCTCCCGGGAGAAAGTCCATAAAAGCCTCATCCACCACCACCTGCTCAAAGTGGGGTAGAAGAGGCAGAATGGCCTCCCGCGGGATCAGCTGGCCCGTCGGGTTGTGGGGATTGTTTAGCCAGAGCACCCGGCCTCTCTTGTTGCCAGGGATCCCTTCTGGCAGCAAAGCGGCAGTGGGCGATCCCGGACAAGACCACCAATCCAGCGGCTTGATCACGGCACCTGCTGCCCGCAGTGCCCGCTCATAGTCGCCAAAAGCGGGACGGGGCAGCCATACCTCCAGCCCCTGTGCCTCCCGAGCAGCCCAGGTCAGCAATTCCGCCGCCCCGTTGCCGACAAAAATCCACTCCGGGTCGACTGACCAGCGCTGCGCCAAGCAAGCACGTAGCTCTCGATAGTCGGGATCCGGGTAGCAGCTGATGGCAACTGGGTCCGGTGCCGCCAGCGCTCGAACTAGGGCTTGCACAACCGACTGCGGCGGGCCCAGGGGGTTGAGGCTAGCGGAAAAATCCACGATGGCCTCAACCGGGCAACCAGCAATCGCTGCTGCCCAAGCTCGGTGGCCACCATGTCGAGGCCGTTGCACGTCAATCCCCTTAGGACTCCCTCCCGCCTATGCGAACGGGACTTAGCCTAACCCAGCGGTTCAAGACCTGTGGCCAGCTGCCACCGCATCGCGAAAAGCTTTGCCGGCGGTGAAAGTGGGGACAACGCTGGCGGGAATCACCATCTTCTCGTTGGTTTTCGGGTTGCGGCCTTCCCGTTCTTTGCGCTTGCGGGCCTCAAAGGAACCAAAGCCCACCAGGGTGACCTTTCCTTTGGGTTCTCCGTTTTCGTCACGGGAGGCAACTTCTTCCACGATGATCTCCAGGGCTGCCGTCAAGACAGCCTCAGCCTCTTTTTTGGTTACGTTAGCGCGATGAGCGACGGCTTCCACAAGCTCTGCCTTGTTCATCCTGGTCTCCTCAATGAGCGGCTCAGAGAAGTTGTGGCTGTAGGAGCAGGGCTAGCCTTGTGCCAGGGCACAGCCGCTGCCGACGATAGGATTGTAGCCATTTGGCTCCAAATCACTGACCTATTTTACAGCCAACTTAGGCTAGAAGCCGGCTAGAGAAGGAGCTTAGGGACTCCCTCGTGCTAACCCAATCGAGGAGCAGAGCAGAATTTTTTGACCACAAAGGTAGCACTGAGATCATGCTAATGCTCTTCTAGCAAAGGGTGGAGCTGGGGTATCACTAGTTGCTTTGGAAGTAAGCCCGCATCACCTCGCGGAAGATCGGGGCTGCCCGGGATCCACCCCCGCCGCCACTGTTTTCTAGAAAAACCACGACCACCAACTCAGGCCAATCGTAGGGAGCGTAGCCGACAAACCAGGCGTGGGAGCGCCGCGGCGGATCCTCAGCGGTGCCAGTTTTGCCTGCTACGGGAGGAAAGCCTGGGCCCAGGTTGGCGTTGCCGCCGGTGCCGTAAACTACCACATCCCGCAACCCCTGCTGCAGGATCTGCAAGGTGGCAGGGGAGAGGCCCACCTTCTGTCGCAGGGGCACAGGGCTTTCCGGGATCACCTGCTGGGAGAGCAAGGGACGAACCCGCCAGCCCCCATTGGCCACGGCTGCCGTTACCACCGCCATTTGCAGCGGCGTAGCGGTAATAAATCCCTGGCCGATGGCCATGTTGACCGTGTCGCCCACATACCAGGGCTCGCGCCAGTGGCGCTGCTTCCACTCAGCATCCGGCACCAGACCCGCGGCTTCCCCTTTGAGGCCAATCCCGGTAGGCTGGCCTAACCCAAAGCGGCGCGACCATTCTTGCAAGGGGGCGGCCTTGGTGCCTAGAGCAATTTGGTAGAAAAAGGTGTCGCTGCTGTAGGCTATCGCCTGACGGTAGTTCAGCCGCCCAAAGCCGGCGCGGTTCCATTCCCAGAAGCGCCACCCGCCTACGCTAATGTAGGGAGCCGTCTGCAGCACCGTATCCGGAGGGAAGACCCCCGATTCAATCCCGGCGGCAGTGGTGATGATTTTGTAGGTGCTAGCGGGGGGATAGGGCCGCAGGGCGCGGTTGAGGAAGGGAAAATCCTGCTTTTGCAGGCTCTCCCACTGCGCTTGGGTGATGCGGCCAGAAAAGAGGTTGGGATCAAAGGTGGGATAGCTGGCCATAGCCAGGATCGAGCCGTCGCGGGGATCCATGGCGACCACTGCTCCTTTCTGCTGGCCCAGGGCTCGCTCTGCCGCCTGCTGCAGTCGCACGTCCAGCGTCAGCTGCAGGGTTTTGCCCGGCTGAGGAGGCTGTTCGCCTAGCACCCGCAGCACTTCTCCCACGGCGTCCACCTCCACCTGGCGCCCACCCCACTGGCCGCGCAGATGGCTCTCAAACAGTTCCTCCACCCCCATCAGGCCGACAATGTCCCCCAGGCGATAGCTGGGATCGGCTCGCAGCTGCTCCGGGGGGATCTCGCCGGTGTAGCCCAGCAGGTGGGCAGCCAAGCTGCCGTGGGGATAGAAGCGTACCGTCTCCGCCTCCACCATCACCCCTGGAAGTTCCCGGCTTCTCTCCTCCAGCCGAGTTACCACCTCGGGGCTGGCGTTGCGCAGGATGCGCACAGGGAATGGGGAGCGATAACCTGCTTGCTCCAGTTTTTGAGCAATTTCTTTGGGGTCCAGGTTTAGGTACTGAGCCAGCTTGGGGATCGTCTCCTGCCAACCTTGCCGCGACTGCACCAACGGCCAGAGAAAGACCGAGTAGGACAGTTGACTACCGGCCAGCAACACGCCGTTGCGATCGACAATGCGTCCCCGCTCCGGCGGCTGGGGCAACAGGCGAATGCGGTTGGTGTCGGCCAACTGGCGGTAGTACTGGGCACGCACCAGTTGCAAGTAGGCCAGCCGCGATCCCAGTCCTCCCCACAGCAACCCGCTAGCCAGCAAGAGCAAGGCAAGGGCTCGATAGCCTTGGCCTACTGTTTTGGCCGGGGGGGATCCCAGGCAAGGGGGGCTAGGGGACGGCGGTGGGGGAAGGACTTGTCGCAGTACGGCCGGCTTGGAGTGGGGGGAAAACAAGGCTTGAGGCTTCCGCTCCCCTAAGGCGCTGGAGCTGGGCGGGGCAGGAGCAACAGGGTAAAGTTTGGCCATGAAAAACTGCCGGAAAAAGAATGGGAGCCAGCTAGGCGGACAGCCTCAGCATCTACTCAGTATCTCTAGCCTTGGCAGGCCTCGTCCAGGAAAAGCAAGGCACCGACTGCGCCAGGCAGCCTGGCTGATGCTGGGCAATGGGCTGCGCTTAGGGTTGTCTGGAGCCTATTTCGTCCTGTTGGCGCGGCTGTTGGGCCCAGAAGCATTTGGGGTGTTCTCCGCCATCTTGGCCTGCAGCAATCTAGCTGCCCCCTTTGGCTATTGGGGCCAGTCAGAACTTCTGATCCAGCGCCTAAGCGGCCGGGGAGCCGCAGCATCTGCCCAGGAGATCGCTCCCAGCTTGTGGCTGGTCGGACTGGGCTGCGGTGGGATAGTGCTGCTGTTAACACCTCTGCTGAGCCTTTGGCTAGCCGGGATCTCCCCCCTTGAGGTGGGCATCCTGCTGGGGAGCGACCTGCTGTTTATTGCCCTCCCCGAAGTGTACAGAGGGATCCTCATTGGGCAAGAGCAAGTTGCCGGGGTAGCCTTCATCGACACCGGCATGGCCCTAGGGCGGGTTAGCGCCGTGCTGCTGGCGATGGTTTTGGGCTGGGGATCCCTGACCCAATGGGCTATCCTCTACGGGCTAATGGTGTTGGCAGTGCTGGGGGCAATGAGCTGGAGGATGCGGCGGTGGTGCGCTCCTTCTCTTGCGGCTCTGGACTGGCAAGAGGTAGGGCCACGGCTGAGAGCAGGTTGGGACTTTGCCGTAGGGCTGGCTGCGGCAAAAACCTTCGCCGACCTAGACAAGCTGCTTTTGCCTCGCCTGGCCTCGAGCGCAACAGGGGGGCTCTACAGCGCCGCCTACCGGGTCATCAACTTCTCGCAAACGCCGATGATTGCGCTGCTCACTAGCCACTTTGCCGAGCTGTGCCGCCAGGGTCAGCAGGGCCTGCCGCAGGGCTGCCGCTACGCCCGCCAGCTTTTCCCCTGGGTGGTCGGCTATGGCAGCTTGGCTACTCTGGGGGTGGCCCTAGGATCCTACGGGATTCCTTGGCTGCTGGGATCCGCCTACCAGGAGACAGCTCTCATCCTGCGCTGGCTTAGTCCCGTCATTTTGCTAGAAGGGCTCCACCTGCTGCTGTCTCATCTGCTCACTGGCGCTGGCCTGCAAAAGCTGCGAAGCCGCCGACAACTGGCAGCCCTAGTCCTGAATGGAGCTTTGAACGGGATCTGGATCTCGGCGTGGGGGTGGCGGGGTGCAGCCCTGGCCACCTTGCTCTCGGAAGTGACCTTGGTGCTGGCTCTGCTGCTGCTAATCCGACAGGAATTGGGCCGCACCGCTGTCGCGAACGAGGACTAGAGGAAAGCCTTGGCCAGTTTGGCCGGGATCTCCTCAAGCGCAGCCACAACGGCCAGTTTGGGCAAGAGCCCTCCACCCCTAGCCCGATACCATAGCCTCAGAGTCGTTCCCCAACCAAGAATGAGCAGATTCTCGGCAAGCCAGATCCCGCTTTTGGTTCTGTTTGGCCTGTTGCTCTTGGGCCTTTGGCCCACGCACGGGATGGGATCCCAGGAAACCCCTCTGCGGCTCCCGTTCCAGCCGACCGTGACCTACGGGGAAGGGTATGGAGAAGAGGCGGTGGCCCAGCAAGCCCAAAGTCGCTTTGCGCTAAAACTCTTCGATCACTTGCTCCGGCAGCAGCCGCGAGAGAACCTTTTTTTCTCCCCCTTGAGCATTCGCCTAGCCTTGAGCCTGCTGTACAACGGCGCTGCTGGAGAGACCCAAGCGGCAATGGCCAAGGTCCTGGAGGCCCAGGAACTCTCCCTCGAGGAGTTGAACTGGACCACTGCTCAGATGGTGCGCTGGCTGGCGGAAAGGTCGCAAACAGCAGGGCCAATCCAGGTGCAAATGGCCAACGGTCTTTGGGTTGATACCACCCTCACCTTGCGGCCTCCCTTTTTGCAAGCCCTGGCTACCTATTACCAAGCAGTGGCCAATCGGGTGGAGCTGGGATCCCCTCAAACGGTGCAGGCCATCAACCGTTGGGTAGCCGAGCGCACCCAGGGCAAGATTGACCGCCTTGTGGACCGCCTCGGCCGTGAAGACAGGATGGTTTTGCTCAACGCCATCTATTTCAGGGGAAAGTGGACCCAGCCCTTCGATCCGGCCCTGACAGAGCCCCAGCCCTTCACCCGCCCGGATGGCAGCCGTGTCCAAGTGCCGATGATGGCCCAATCCGGCCGCTACGGCTACCGGGAGACCAAGCAGCTCCAGGTGGTGCGCCTGCCCTATGGGGAAGGGGAGCTGGCCCTGCTGATCCTGCTGCCGAAACCGGGAGTAAGCTTAGAAGCCCTGCGGCAGGAGCTCAGCCCAGAAACGTGGCAAGAATGGACGGGATCCCTGCCCACCCGCCCCGGCTCGGTGCGGATCCCCAAGCTTAAGCTGGCCTACGAGACCGATCTGGGGCCGGCTTTGCAGCAGTTGGGCCTGGGGATCGCCTTTTCCCGTCGGGCCGATTTCAGCCAGATGACCCCAGAGCCGACACGGGTCAGCAGAGTCTTGCACAAGGCGGCCCTCGAAGTCAACGAAGAGGGATCCGAGGCGGCAGCCGCCACTGGCGTGCTTGTCTCGCGCACCGCTCTCGACCGGCAAGAACCCTTCCAATTCGTAGCGGATCGCCCCTTCTGGTTGGCCATTGTGGCCTCGGGATCCGGCGGCAACCCGGCGGCTCAAACGCTGCTGTTTATGGGATCCGTAGTAGACCCGAAGTAGAGGCTACAACAGAGCTGGGAGGCTTTCCACAAGCAACTGAGCGCGGCTGGGGCGCCCCCACAGCACCTGCTCGTGCTTGTAGACCACCATTCCAGGGGGGGATCCCTTGGGCTTAAAGACGCATTTGGGGCGGGTATACACCACAGGCACCTGCTCGCTGAAGCGGCCGCGGCTAAAATAGGCCGCCAAGTCGGCAGCCGCTTGGAGATCTTCGCTTTCGGCCACCGCCCCTGGAGGCAGGCGCAACAGCACATGGCTGCCCGGGATCTCCTGGGCATGGAACCACCAGTCCTGGTCTTGGGCGACGCGAAAGGTCAGCCGCTCATTTTGCCAGTTGTTGCGCCCCACCCAGATAGAAAAGCCACTGGGGCTAGTGAAGCGATAGGGGTTGAAGCTGGCTGAGGAGGCCCGCCTAGATCCCTCTAGCCGGCTGGGGCTTTCTAGGTAGCCTTGCTGAATCAGCTCCGCCTCAATTTCCTGGAGGACGGCCAAGTCCTGGGGCTCGCGGTAGGCTTCTAGCTGCTGCAGGGACGCTTCCACCTGCTCTAGGTAGCGGATCTCTTGCGCTACAGCTTCTAGCAAAGGTCGGACGGCCTCCTGGGCTCGCTTTTGTTTGCGGTGCTTGCGATAGTAGGCCTGGGCGTTGAGAACAGCGTTTTTCTCCGGATCCAGGAGGATCTTGACCCTCTGGCCGCTGGCAAAATCCGGCAGCTCAATCGAGCTCAGCCCTGGCCGCCAGAGGTGGAGATGGGCCATGAGGAGATCGGCAGCCTGCTTGGAGGCTTCGGCCTGGGCCGAGTCGGCCAACATCTTCTCAAAGTGCTCGCGCCGCTGGCGGAGTTTTTTCAGCAGGGCAGCTAGCTTTTGCCCCAGACGCTGCCGCTCCCGCTCAAAGCGTTCGCGGTTGAGCTGGGCTTGGTAGTAGGTTTCTAGGAGCTGGTGCAAGTTGGGCTGAACGGGATCCCCGCTGGAGCCCCCCCAGCCGAGAACAGTGTACCCCTGGGGGGTGAGTGCCGGCTCAAACCGGCCTGTTTCCAGCCGAGCCAGCCAGTCCTGCCACCAAAAAAACAGGGCCTGCCACTCCTGGGGCGAGAGTTGGCTGCTGGGGGTTTGGGGTGGGATCCCGGCCTTCAGGCACATCGCCTCTGCCAAATGCCGGCTGAGGCCACGGTAGCCGCGCAGCAGCCGTTGACTGATGGGGCCAGGGATCAGGGCAAGGCGCTCCTGCCACTGGGAGAAGGGCTCGGCTTGGTGCGGGATGGGATCGCTGAGGGCAGGGGGAGCTTCGTAAGGTAGACCCGGCTGCACGGGGCGAACCCGCGACTGCCGCTCGCTGACCCCGTGGCCACAGGCCAAGATCACGCCCCCCTCGTCCACCAGGATGGCATTGCTGTACTTGCCCATGACTTCGAGATAAAGGTGGCGTTGAGGGGGATCCCCAGGGCGAGGACCAAAGCGAAAGTCAATCACCCGCTCCCACTCGTCCAGCAGCGCCAACTCTGTCAAGGCCAAGCCCCGCAGGTGCCGCTGCAGCTGTTGGCCAAATGGGAAGTCCTCTGCCTCCTTAGGGGGAGCCTGACAGAGGTGAACTCGGGCCGCCTGGGGATGCCAAGACAGGAGCAAGCAAGGCCGGGCCGTGAGGGTGCGTAGGCCAATCACCACTGTCCAGAGATCCGTCTGCTGGATCCACTCCACGCGGGCAGGCAGCAAGGGATCCCCGCCGGCCTCAGCCCGTTTGAGATCCGCCAGCACCGCCCGGAGGGTGGTCAGGTCAACCGGTTGCATCCCTGCTGCTCCTTAGGGCGAGCTAAAGTCTAGGCGCCCTGCCACCGCCAGCAGCTCAAAGCCGCAGGGAGAGAGGCGTCACCTACTCCTCATCCTCGCCCGCCTCGTCTAGATCCAAGAGCAGCGCACTAAGCTGATTGAAAAGAGCAGGAGAGTCCTCTGGATCCAGCAGGTAGGGATCCCCCTCGTCGGGCAGGGCGACGTAAATGAGCGGCGGCTCAAGGGGCGTAAAGACGCCGTACTTTTTGTCCTGGTGGAAGAAAGTAGCCAACAGTTGGAACTCCTGGGCTTCCTCCTCGCTTTCGCCCAGCTCAAACACATCTTCCTCTTCCACGGGGGGCAGCTCTCCCTGCACCGTCAAGATGTCAAAGCCGTTTTGCTGCAGGGTCAGGTTCAACTCCCCCAAAACCGCTTGGAGGGTGGGGAGAGCCGCCTGGAGCTCCTCGGGATCCGGCTCATCCAGGATCCCTTCCATCTCTGCATCTCCATTCTGCCCGGGCTCCTCCTCCCACACCAGCACTTTGATGACGGCATCCAGGGGGGTGGCCAAGGCATAGACCTGATCCTCAATGACCACCCGTCTTAGCACCTCGCACTTGAGAGGCTGGTTTTGCTCGTCGCGGAGCTCCAGGGTTTCGCAAGACTTAGCCATGGAAAACAGCCCAGATTGACATCCTCCCCACCCTCTTGGCTTGCCAAAGCCCACTGCCCACCCAGGCAAACCCGTAGCAGTAGGGCGAGGCTTCTTCTTGATTCTACTGGGACAACAGCTAGTTTAAGCTTGTTCCGTGGCGCCTTTTGGGTTCCATGCAGCCTGGCTCAGTTGTTCGCTTTCGCCACCGCGAGTGGGTGGTGCTCCCCGGCGAGACCAAGGAAGTCCTGGTGCTCCGGCCCCTGACTGGCACCCCTGAGGAGGGGGTTCACGTCCACCGGCGGCTTATGCATCTGGTGGGAGGTACCCTGCCCTTTGAGCGGGTTACCCCTGCCTCATTTCCCCTGCCAAGCGCCAAGAATGTTTCCGACGCTACAAGCACTTACCTTCTCTGGCAGGCTGCCCGGCTAATTCTACGGGAGGGAGCCACCCCCTTCCGCTCTCTGGGCCGCATCTCCATCCGTCCACGGGTGTACCAGTTTGTGCCGCTGCTCATGGCCCTGCGCCTGGATCCGGTGCGGCTGTTGATTGCCGACGACGTGGGGGTAGGCAAAACCATTGAGGCGCTGCTGATAGCCAGAGAGCTTTGGGATCGCGGCGAGATCCGACGCCTTTGCATCCTGTGTCCCCCTTACCTCTGCGAGCAGTGGGCCAGTGAGCTGGCGGAAAAGTTTAACCTGGAGCCCGTGATCCTCCGCTCGGGAACGGTGGGGCAACTGGAGCGGAAAACCCCCCCTGGGCGCAGCCTCTACGAACACTTCCCTGTCCAGGTGGCCAGCATTGACTTTCTCAAGACTGAGCGCAACCGCCACCAGTTTCTGCAGTTTTGTCCTGAGCTGGTCATTGCCGACGAAGTCCATGGGGCAGCGGCAGCTCCAGGCAGAAGCCAGCAGGAACGCCATAGCCTGCTCAAAGCGGTGGCCCAAAAGCCCAGCCGCCACTTGATCCTGCTGACGGCCACCCCCCACAGTGGCATTCCAGAGGCCTTTCGCTCGCTGCTGGGGCTGTTGCGGCCTGAGTTTGAGGGGTGGGATCTCCAGGCTCTCTCAGAAGAGCAACGTCTCCAGCTAGCCCGTCACTTTGTCCAGCGCACCCGGCGGGACATTAGGGAGACCTGGCAAGAGCTGACCTGTTTTCCAACCCGCGAAGCTGGGGACGCAACCTACACCCTTTCTGAGCGGCAGCGGGAGCTGTTTGAGCGCACCTATGCCTTTTGCTCAGAGCTGGTGCGGACAGGAGAACACCTGGAGCAGCGGCGGCGGCGAGTGCGCTACTGGGGGGCTCTGGCTCTCTTGCGCTGTGTGATGTCCAGTCCAGCAGCAGCCGTGGCCGCCTTGCGCTATCGCAGCGGCCTAACCCCGGAGGCAGAAGACCTTGAGGCGGAGTTGAGCCGCTGGGTGTTCGAGTCGGCAGAAGAGCGGGTTGACGATGAATGGTCAGCGCTAGCTCTAGAAGCTGGAGATAGCGACCGCCGCCGGCTACAAGCTCTGGCTCGGCTAGCTGAACACCTGCAGGGCCCCGAGCACGACACCAAGTTGGCGCGGGCCATTGAGTTGGTGAAGAGGTTGCTCGAAGAAGGCTTTCACCCCATCCTCTGGTGCCGCTACGTAGCCACAGCGGAGTACCTGGCCAGCCACCTGCGGCAACACCTGGGATCCGCCGCCCAAGTAGCCTGCGTAACCGGCAGGATGGGGGACGAGGAGCGCAAGGCCAAGATTGCCGAACTGGCCGTTGAGCAGCCCCGGGTACTGGTGGCCACCGACTGCCTTTCGGAAGGGATCAACCTGCAGGAAAAGTTTACCGCCGTCATCCACTACGACCTACCCTGGAACCCCAATCGGCTGGAGCAGCGGGAGGGGCGGGTGGATCGCTACGGCCAAAAAGCCGACCGGGTCAAGGTGATCCGCTTTTTTGGGCAGGACAACCCCATCGACGGCGTGGTGCTGAAGGTGTTGCTGGACAAGGCGCGGGAAATCCACCGCACCCTCGGCACCCCGGTGCCTGTCCCAGAAGCCAGCGAAAGCGTTACCCAGGCTGTGCTGGAAGCCCTCTTCCTGCGCCAAGGAGAGTGGTCAGCCGAGCGCCAGTTGGTGCTGGATCTGGACGGAGAAGTGCTCAAGTTTCACCAGCAGTGGGAGGAGCAGGCCCAGCGGGAAAAGCTCAACCGCACTCGCTTTGCCCAGCGGGCCCTCAAGCCTGAAGAAGTGCAGCGGGAGCTGGAGGCTGCAGATGCTGTCCTAGGGGATCCCGACGCCGTCCGCGAGTTTTTCTTGACTGCCGCCCAGCGCCTCAACCTGACGGTAACCCCCCAGAAGCAGCCTGGAGTTTACCAGGTGAGTGTGGGCGCCGAGGCCACCGCCACCCTGCCGGAAGCCCTTCGCCTGGCTCTACCCGCTTCCAAGAGCGGGCGCTGGCTCATTAGCTTTGACTCGCCTACACCGCCAGGGGCGGAGTATGTTGGCCGCAACCACCGCTTTGTGGCTGCCCTGGCCCATTTTTTGCTGGAGGAGGCCCTCAGCGCTGGGGAGAATCCCCTCATCTGCCGCTGTGGCGCTCTCCGCAGCCGGGCTGTAGCTGAGCTCACCACCCTCTTGCTGCTGCGGGTGCGCTACCTGCTGGAGCTATCCCAAAACCAGCCTCTTTTGGGGGAGGAGGTGTTGGTGCTGGGTGGGGTTGGCCTGGAAAGGGGGGAGGCCCAGTGGCTGGAGACAGCCACCGCTTGGCAACTGCTGGCCAAAGCCAAGCCGGATGCCAACCTGCCCTTGGCAGAAAAACAGGAGCTGGTCGAGCATCTCCTGGCCTGTCTTGGCCCCTGGCCGGAAACAGGGGAAAACTGGGGGACAGGGCACCCCCTGCAGCAGGCGGTGCGGGAGCGGATTGGCCAGCGGGCTAGTGAGCTGGAGGCTGCCCACAGGCGCATCCGTCAGGCGGTGTCGCTGCAGGTGCGGGGCCTGCAGGTAAAGCCGCAGTTTCCCCCGGATCTTCTGGGACTTCTGGTTCTCCAACCTTTGGTGGGCGGGCAGAAATGAGTGAGTGGGCTGGGGTACGCATCGAAGGGGGCCTGTTGGGGCCTGACATCCTGGAGAAACTTCTAGCCGGGGATCTGCCAGGACAAAAGCCAGAAGACTTTGGCCTAGCCAGCAAGCGCAGCCTCACCGAAGAGATAGCCATGGCGCTGGCCACTGCCCGCACCTACTGGGAGGCTTTCCAGGGGCGGTTGGCCCGTCTGCCCCAAGAGGAGCTGGGCACTTCGGTTACGCGCGACGCCTGGGTTATCCCGTTCTTGAGCCTGCTGGGCTACGAGCTGCACTACAACCCACGGGCCCAGGAGGTTGATGGTGCTACCTTTGCCATCTCCCACCGGGCAGGGGAGGCGGAAGAGGCGCCGCCGGTGCACATTGTGGGCGTGCGGCAGGAGCTGGGGCGGCTAGCTCCAACGGGCCGACCTCGTCTAGCGCCCCATTCTCTGTTGCAGGAGTATCTCAACCGCAGCGAGCACCTCTGGGGCATTGTCACCAACGGCTTGACCCTGCGCCTTTTGCGCGACTCCACCTATGTGCGTCGGCAGGCCTATGTGGAGTTTGACCTAAGGCAAATCCTAGAGGAGCAGCGGTTTAACGACTTTGCCCTTCTCTTTCGGCTGCTGCACCGCAGCCGGCTGCCCCAAGTTGCAGGGCAAGCGGCGGATTGTCTGTTGGAAAAGTACTACCAGCAGGCTCTGGAGCAGGGTGGCCGGGTACGGGAGCGACTGCGGGATGGGGTGGAAGCCTGCCTCAAGGGCTTGGCCAATGGGTTTCTCTCCCACCCCAAGAACTCCCAGTTGCGGGGTTGGCTGGCTTCTGGCAGGTCGGCAGCTTTGGAGTTCTACCGCCAGTTGCTGCGGCTAGTCTATCGCTTCTTGTTCCTGCTGGTCTCGGAGGAGCGGGGGCTTATCAGCGCCAGTCCTCTCTACCGGGATCACTACGGCGTGGGTCGGCTGCGGCAGCTTTTGGAGCGGCGGAGCGCCTTTACGGAACATGAGGATCTCTGGTGCAGCCTGCGAGTGCTCTGGCGGGTGCTCTCCCAAGAGGAGCTGGCCCAGCTTTTGGGGGCTGCCCCTCTCAATGGGGACCTCTTTGCCCCTCTGGATCTGGATAGCTGCAGCCTCAGCAACCGGGATCTGCTGCAGGCCTTCTGGCACTTGGCCTACTACCAGGAAAGCCCCACCTCTCCCCCTCGCCGGGTGAACTACGCTGCCCTGGACGTGGAGGAGCTGGGATCCGTCTACGAAAGTCTGCTGGACTACCAGCCCCAGGTTGTCACCTCCCAGGGGGTGCCTCGCTTTGAACTTGGCTACGGCTCTGAGCGCAAGAGCACGGGCTCTTACTACACCCCACCGGAGCTAGTGGCTGAACTGGTCCGCTCGGCGTTGGAGCCCGTCCTGGAAGCACGGCTAGAGGAAGCAAGAAAGATAGCTAGCAGGGAGTGGAGCTCGATCCCTCCAGCCCTTCGCCAGAGGCTTGCCCGCCAAGTCGCTGCAAGACTGGCAAAGCCCCCTGGAGGTCAACGGCAGGCAACTCCCTCGGAAGAAGAACTGGCCCTAGCCTGGCAGTCTACCCCCTTGAGTGACCGCCATATTCTTGCGGCTGAGCAGGCCCTGCTTTCCCTGCGCATCCTGGATCCTGCCTGTGGGTCGGGGCACTTCCTGCTGGCAGCGGCCCGGCGTTTGGGCAAGGAGCTGGCCAAGATTCGCAGCGGCGAAGAGGAACCTGCCCCAGAGCGGGTGCGGGAAGCCATCCGGGATGTTGTAGCCCATTGCCTCTATGGTGTGGACAAAAACCCCCTGGCGGTGGAGCTCTGTCGGGTGGCCCTGTGGCTAGAAGCCCACTGTGCCGGCAAGCCCCTTACCTTTTTGGATCACCGCATCAAGTGTGGCGACTCGCTGGTGGGGGTGCTGGATCCCAAGGTGTTGCAAATGGGTATTCCCGATGAAGCCTTCACCCCGGTCAGCTCTGACTCCAGGGAGGCTGCCCAGTCCCTCAAGAGGCGCAATCGCAGCGAGCGCAAAGCTTTGCAAAGCGGGCAACTTTCCCTTCCCCTTGAACCTGAGGAGGCGCTGACCAAGCTAAGCCAGGAACGACAGGAGCTAGAAGCCATTCCAGATAACTCCCCGGAGGAGGTGAGCCGTAAGCAGCAGCTCTATAGCCGCTCCTGCCAAGACCCGGAACACCAAAAGCTGGTGGAAGCCTGCCACCTCTGGACAGCGGCCTTTTTCCAGCCCTTGACCTCTGACTTCTCCAGAGCCATTACCACCCAAGCGGTGATTGACCGGCTGGAGGGTAGGGCCCATCCCCAAGCTCTAGCAACTGCCCAAGCCCTGGCCTCAGAGCAACGCTTCTTCCACTGGCCGCTGGAGTTTCCTGAGGTCTTTGAGCAGGGCGGCTTCGACGTCATTCTGGGCAACCCGCCGTGGGAGCGGATCAAGCTCCAGGAAGAGGAGTTTTTTGCCAGCCGCGATGCCCAGATTGCCAAAGCACCCAATGCTGATGCCCGCAAGCGCTTGATTAAGCAACTGCCTGAGGTCAACCCTGCTCTGTGGGCAGAGTATCAACACGCCCTGCATGCTGCCGAAAGCACCAGCCGCTTTTTGCGCAGCAGTGGAGCCTATCCGCTCACGGGTCGCGGCGACATCAACACCTATTCCGTTTTTGCCGAGAGGGTGCGCCTCCTGCTTAGCCCCCGCGGACGGGCGGGCATCATCATTCCTACCGGCATTGCCACCGACGACACCAACAAGCTTTTCTTTGCCGATGTGGTGGAAAAAGGGCAACTGGCCAGTCTGTTTGATTTTGAAAACCGCGACAAACTCTTCCCGGCGGTGGATAGTCGCATGAAATTCTGCCTGCTCACCCTCACCGGCAGAAACGTATCAGCGAGTGCCCCTGCTTTCGCCTTCTTCGCCACCCGTGCCGACCACCTGCGCGACCCGCGTCGGCTCTTTAGCCTAACGCCGCAGGACATTGCCCGCATCAACCCCAACACCCGCACCCTGCCCGTCTTCCGCACTCGCCAGGATGCCGACCTGACCAGAGCTATCTACGAGCGCGTGCCGGTACTGGTGAACGAACGCACGGGTGAAAACCCTTGGGACGTGCGCTTTCTGCGCATGTTCGATATGTCCAACGACTCGCACCTCTTCCGCACCCGTGCAGAGCTGGAAAAGCAAGGTTACCGGCTGGTGGGGAACCGGTTTGCGCCCTCACCCCCTAACCCCCTCTCCCACGCTGCGGGAGAGGGGGGAAGGATCGCAGCCCCCGACCTCTCTTCTCGCGCTGCGGGAGAAGGAGGGTACGAATTACCCAAGGCCAGCCAGGAACTGATTGCCAGGGCGCGGCAGTTGCGTCGCGAGGCGACTGCCGCCGAAAGCCTGCTCTGGGAATTGTTGCGTGACCGTCGGCTGCTAGGCCGAAAATTCCGGCGTCAACATCCGATTGGACAATTCATCGCCGACTTCTTCTGTGACGATGCCCGCCTGATCATTGAGATAGATGGCGCCGTGCACCGTGAACCCACTCAGCAGGAACGCGACCGTCTGCGGGAGGAAATCCTGCGCGAACATGGCTTTGCCATTCTGCGCTTTACCAATGACCAGATACTCGACCGCACAGAACAGGTCCTCCAAGAAATTGCTGCCTATGTCACTGCCCATTCCTACGAGCATCCTTCTCCCCTCTCCCAAAGCCTTGGGAGAGGGGCCGGGGGTGAGGGCTACCTCCCCCTCTACGAAGCCAAGATGATCTGGCACTATGACCACCGCTACGGGACGTACGAGGGCGTGCGCGACCGCTCCAGCACCCAACTGCCCACGCCTGATGAGCACCAGCACGCCGACCCGCACTTCGTCGTCCAGCCCTGGTACTGGGTGCCGGCGGAAGAAGTCCGAGCCCGCCTGGGCGAGTGGCAGCGTGGGTGGTTGGTGGGATTCCGCGATGTTACTAACGCCACTAACGAGCGCACTGCCATCTTCAGCCTGCTGCCCAGAGTTGGGGTAGGGAATAAAATTCCAGTTCTCCTCTTTGAAGCGGCCGGATCGATCATTCAGATGTGTTTGCTGGCAAATGCCTGTTCGATCCCATTTGACTATGTGGTGCGTCAAAAGCTTGGTGGAACAACTATGAATTTCTTCTACGTCAAACAACTCCCCGTCCTGCCGCCCGAAGCCTACACCCCCGAAGATTTGCGCTTCATCGTCCCGCGCGTGCTGGAGCTGGTCTACACCTCCTGGGACATGAAACCCTTCGCCGACGACGTATGGCGAGAGGCAGACGAAGGATTGCGGGCTGTGATTAGACCTCACCCCCCGACCCCCTCGCCCGCAGCACTGGGTGAGGGCTTCCCCTTCCCGCCGTTCACCTGGAACGAGGAACGCCGCGCCATCCTCCGCGCTGAACTGGATGCGTACTACGCCCGGCTCTACGGCCTCACCCGCAAGCAACTGCGCTACATCCTCGACCCGGCAGATTTGACCGAACGCGAACTGGAAGACATACTCGACCCGCGGGAAGAGGTGGCAGACCCGCTCGACCCGGCTGGCTACGCTACCCGCGCTGCTGCTAGCACCTTCCCCGGCGAAACCTTTCGCGTGCTCAAGGAAAAAGAAATCCGCCAATTTGGCGAGTACCGCACCCGGCGGCTGGTGCTAGAGGCATGGGAGAAGCTGGCGCAACACTAATTTCATTATGCGTAAACAGGGGAGCTTCCCATGCGGACTAACGTTGTCTTGGATGACGAGCTGATCGAGTTGATCGAGCGGGCTCGCCAGCTAGCCGGCCTCAAGACCAAGCGCGAGATAATTCACGAAGCGCTGCGCACCCTCATTCGGCTCTACGAGCAAGCCGAGATCCGCAACTTACGCGGCAAGTTGAAATGGGAGGGAGATCTGCACGAGCAACGCCTCTCCCTAAGATCTCCCAGCCCAAGCCTCAGGGCGATCCTCTTGCAGTCGCTAGAACACCTGCTAGGCTTAACCTAGCCAAAATGGCTTTGGGGAGCAGCAGCCCGGATGGCCACCATTTTTGACCTGCACGAGAGGGTTCTAAAGGACTACGCCAATTTCGTCCGCTCCTTTTTTCTCATTGCCGACCCACGGGCACAGGCGTTTGTAGACCAAGCTCTGGAAGAAGGGATCCACCTCTGGCCAGAGCCGCTTATGCAGCTTAGCCCTGCCTACGTAGCCGGCCCAACCGTTGATGAGTTGGCTGAAACGGGGCGGATCACTGAAGAAACAGCCCGCATCTTCCGCTCTGAGGACGGCAGACCCTTTCGTCTCTACCGCCACCAAGAGGAGGCCATCGCCAAAGCCTTGGCCAAGGAAAGCTTTGTGGTAACCAGCGGCACCGGTTCCGGCAAAAGCCTCTGCTATTTCCTCCCCATCATCGACAACTGGATCCGCCAGGGGGGATCCGTGGGCCAGGTGACGGCCCTGGTGGTCTATCCCATGAACGCGCTGGTGAACTCCCAGTACCAGGCTTTACAAGATCTCCGCCAGCGGTATGAGCGCCGCTACAGTCGCCCCTTTCCGCTGCGCTTTGCCAAATACACCGGCGAAACCGAGGAAAGCGAGCGGGAAAACCTGCGGCGGGATCCACCCCAGCTCCTGCTGACCAACTACGTGATGGCCGAGCTACTGTTGGTGCGCCCCGAAGATCAGCGCTTCCTCAGCCCCAACGGCCTGCGCTTTCTGGTCTTTGACGAGCTGCACACCTACCGGGGTCGGCAGGGGGCCGACGTGGCCATGCTGGTTCGCCGCCTCAAGGGACGCTGCGCCGCCAAGAACCTGGTGCACATTGGCACCAGCGCCACCATGATCTCCCGCCCCGAGGCCAGTGCCCTGGAGCGCCGCCAGACCGTGGCCGACTTCGCCAGCCGCTTCTTTGGCCATCCCTTCACACCGGAGCAGATTATCGAGGAGACCCTGGCCCCTTTGAGCGAAGGTGGCCCGCCTTCACCTGAAGAGCTCAAGCCCGCCCTCGATCCCCCCTGGCCCACCGACCTAGCTAGCCTGCGCCGCCACCCCTTGATGCGCTGGTTGGAGTACGAGCTGGGCCTAGAGTTAAGTCCCGACGGCAGCCTCAAGCGCCGCGTGCCCAGGGAGCTCTCCGAGGTGGCCGCCCAACTGGCCCAACTGACCGGCACCGCTAGCGAAAACTGTGCGGCAACGCTGCGCCGGTTCCTCGCCCACGCCAGCAGCCTCAAAGACGGCCACAGCCGAGGAGTGGCCTTCAAGCTGCACCAGTTTATCTCCCAAGGCCGCACCCTCTACGCCACCCTGGAGAGTCGGGAAAAGCGGCAATTTTCCCTAGAAGGGCAGATGCAGGCGGGGGAGGGCAAGCTCTTTTTCCCCGTCAAGTTCTGCCGCCAGTGTGGGCAGGACTACTACCACGTCCTCAAGTCCAGGGATCAGTTCCTGCCCTATCCCGTGGGAGAAGAGGTAGAGCAGGACGAAGACCAGCAAGCCGGTTACCTGAGCTTGGATCCTCTTGACAACGAGTGGTCGCTGGAGCAGATCCCCGAAGACTGGTACACCCCTGAGGGCAGACTCAGGCCCAACTGGGGAAAGCGCGTCCCCCAAGCGGTCTGGGTGCGCCCGGATGGCTCCTTTTCCGAGTACCCCCAGGCGGAGGCGCAGAAGATGTGGTGGCAGCCCCACCCCTTTTCCCTGTGCCTGGCCTGCGGCGAGTACTACAGTGGCCGCGAGCGGGAGTTTGTCAAGCTGGCTTCCCTTTCTAGCGAGGGCCGCTCCAGCGCCACCACCATCCTTGCCACCTCCCTGCTGCGCCATGCCGAGCAAACCCAGGCCGCTTGCAGCAAGCTGCTGACTTTTACCGACAACCGCCAGGACGCCTCCCTGCAGGCCGGCCACTTCAACGATTTTGTGCATGTGGCCCTTCTGCGGGCCTCGCTCTATGCTGCCCTCCTCAAGAAAAAAGAGCTGGGCTTTGACGAGGTGGCCCAGGAAGTGGTGCGGGCTTCTGGCCTGGAGCTTGCTGACATCGCCCAAAACCCGGCTTTGGACCCTGCCTCGCCCAGTGCCGAGGAAGTGTGGCAGACCTTTAGCGAGCTAACCGAATACCGGCTCTATGAAGATCTGCGGCGCGGCTGGCGGGTTACCCACCCCAACTTGGAACAGGTGGGCCTGCTGAAAATCGAGTACCGCGGCCTCGGGGAGCTCTGCCAAAATTCAGCCCTGGCTTCCCTCCACCCCTGGTTTGCCCAAGCCAGCCCTGAGGAGCAAGAGCAACTGCTGCGGGCTCTGTTGGATCAGTTTCGGCGCAAATTGGCCATCGATGTGCCCGTGCTCAAGGCAGAGCCCCAGAGAAGGCTGCGCCGGCGCGCCCAGCAATATCTCAATGAGTTTTGGGGCCTGGAAGAGCATGAGGAGTTGCGGACGACTAGCTGCTTTGTGCGCCAAAGCCCTTCCCGGGAAAACGGGCAAATGCTCAGCCTGGGCCCCCGCAGCACCATTGGTCGCTTCCTCCGCAGGCGCCTTGATCTAACCCAGGAAGCCTACGACAGGTTCTTGGAGTCCCTGCTGTCTCTCCTGGTCAGACAGGGCCTGCTACGGCGCCACGTGGAAAATGGCCAGGTAGCCTACCAGCTAGACGCCGGCTGTCTGCGCTGGTGTCTGGGGGATGGCCTGCCGCCGCCGGATCCTCTGTATTCCCGCAGCGCCCAGCAGGAGGGCTACACCTCTGTCCGCCGTCCCATCAACCCCTTCTTTCAGGAGCTCTACCGAGCCGGGGCAGCAGGGCTAGGATCCCTGGAAGCCAGAGAGCACACCGCCCAGGTGGTCCAGCCGGGGGAGCGGGAGCGGCGAGAGAGACGCTTCCGCAATGAGCCCGGGGAGCGCCGCCTTCCCTACCTCATTTGCTCTCCCACCCTAGAGCTGGGGGTCGACATTGCCGATCTGGATCTGGTGCACCTGCGCAACGTTCCCCCAACGCCAGCCAACTACGCCCAGCGCAGCGGTCGAGCCGGTCGCCAGGGGCAGCCGGGGCTCATCCTCAGCTACTGCGGCGCCTTCAACAGCCACGACCAGTACTACTTTCGCCGCCGGGCCGAAATGGTGGCTGGACGGGTGCGACCTCCCCGCCTGGACCTGGCCAATGAGTCGCTGCTGCGGGCCCACATCCACGCCGTCTGGCTGGCCCAGGTGCGCCTGCCCTTGGGCAACTCCATCGAAACGGTCCTCAACTTGGATCGGCCAGAGTTGCCCCTGCGGGAAGAGGTGGTTGCCTCCATCCAGCTAGGGGAGGCAGCCCGCCAAGAGGTGGCAGAGCGGGTGGAGGCGCTCTTGGCTGCTGACCGGGAAGTGCTAGAGCGCAGCGGCTGGTTTAGCCGGCGCTGGATCCAGCAGGTTATTGAAGAAGCCCCCCGCGCCTTTGACCGCGCTTTTGACCGCTGGCGGGAGCTCTATCGGGCCGCCACGCAACAGTTGGAAGCCGCCAACCAGCAACTGCAGACGGCTCGCCGCCGGGAAGACCAGCAGGAAGCCAGGCGCCGCCAGCAGGAGGCTCTGCGCCAGCGGAACTTGCTGTTGCAAATCGATACCCAGCGGGAGGAAAGCGACTTCTACCCCTACCGCTACCTAGCCAGCGAAGGGTTCCTGCCCGGCTACAACTTCCCTGCCTTGCCCGTGCGGGCCTGGGTGCCCCGCGGCAGCGAAGGGGAGTTTATCGCCCGGCCCCGGTTTTTGGCCATTCGCGAGTTTGCCCCCCACAACTTCCTCTACCACGAGGGCTGCCAGTGGGAATCGGTGGCCTTTCAGGCTCCGCCCGGCGGCCTGGAGGAGCGCAAAAGCAGCCACAAGCTCTGCTTTAGCTGTGGGGCCTTTGGGGATCCCTCCTTGGATTGCTGCCCCGTCTGCGGTACCCGCTTCGATGGGCAAAATAGCCTTTTAACGCAGCTTCTGGAAATGCCTAATGTGCGCATGCGGCGCCGGGATCGCATTACTGCCGACGAAGAAGAGCGGCGGCGACAGGGATACGAGCTGCAGACTTTCTTTCAGTTTGCTCCCGAAAGTTCAGGCTACCGCGTCCAGGAAGCCGACGTGCTAAGGGGCGAAACTCCCCTGCTGCAGTTGCGCTATGCCCCAGCCGCCACGCTGCTGCGCATCAACTCCGGCTGGCGGGGCAGTGGGGGGCGAGGTTTCCTGGTCAACTTTGACAACGGCGAAGTCCCTTCTCGAGATCAGCTTGGAGGCAATAGGGCTAGCTCGTCTAGCCAGATGTCCTTGCAGCCCATCCGCCTGGCAGTGCGCGCTACCCAAAACCTCTTGCTGGTGCGGCTGGTTCAGCCCAGCCTGGGGAATCTGCAGGCCCTAGAAACGACCCTGCGCTATGCCCTCAAGCGGGGCATCGAGGAGACCTTTGAGCTGGAGGAGACGGAGCTAGCTGCCGAGTCTATTGGCCAGGGATCCCATCGCGCCATCCTCCTCTACGAGACCGCCGAAGGGGGAGCTGGCGTCCTGCGGCGGCTGGTGGAAGAGCCCCATGCCCTTGCCGAGGTGGCCCAAGTGGCTCTGGAGATCTGCCACTTCCAGCTTTCGGAAGAGGGGATCCAAGATCGGCAACCGGAGTGCCGGGCAGCCTGCTACGAGTGCCTGCTTAGCTACGCCAACCAAAGGGAGGCCCTGCAGCTTGACCGTCACCAAATCCGGGATCTCTTGGGGGCGCTGGCCAACAGCCGCACCGAGCTGCGCTCCCTGGGCCGCTCCCGTCAAGAGCACCTGGAGTGGCTGCGCCAGCTCATCGATCCCCGCTCGGAACTGGAGCGCCGCTTTCTGGAGACCCTCGCAGCAGGGGGTTATCGCCTTCCCGACGACGCTCAGAAAGCCATTGCCGATCCCCGCTGTGTTGTCGACTTCTTCTATGATCCCAACGTCTGCATCTTCTGTGATGGCGCTGTGCACGACCAGCTTCCCCAAGTGGAGCAGGATCACCAGATTCGAGCTCAGCTCCTGGGGCGGGGCTACCGGGTAATTGTCCTGCGCTACGACCAGGATCTGCGGGAGCAACTGGCTCGCTACCCCGAGGTGTTTGGCCAAGGCAACTAGTCTTGCTGGTGGGAAAACAGGTAGGCTCCCACCAGGGCTAGGATGGCCGCTAGGCCCGCTAGCACCACAACCGTGTACCAGGGGAACTGGGAGAGGGGCTGGTAGGCCGCCGCCCGCATGCCAATGCTGGCGTAGGAAAGGGGCAGGCAGTAGACCAAAACCTGCAGGTAGGCGGGCAACTGACTGGGATCGAAAAAGGTGGCCCCTAGGAAGGACATGGGTGTAATTAAAAAGTTGGTGAGCACGCCCACGCTCTCCAGGCTGGGCACCTTCAAGCCAGCGATGACCCCAATGCCGGCAAAGACGGCGCAATCCAAAAGCAGCACCAACAGCGCCAGGGGGTGAAGCAGGCCCCAGGCCCCCGTACCTAGCACCCCCACCGCCAAGACGCCCAAAGCCGTCAGCAAACCCCGGGCAATGCCGGCCAACACCTTGCCCAGGTGCAGCGCCAGCGGATGCACAGGCAAAAGCAGCAACTCTTCAAAGCTTTTGGTAAATAGCCGCGCTCCACAGATGGAGAAGGTGGTGCCGGCAAAGCTAATGGTCATGGCGGAAAGCGCCACCATCCCCGGCAGAATAAAGCGCAGGTAAGAGCCCGCCGCCGTGGATCCCGCTACATCGGCCAGGGCTTCTGAGCGTAGGGATCCGCCCAGCCCCACCCCAAAGGCAACGATGTAGATAAGGGGGGCTACCAGCCCCGAGGCCACCACCTGCCAGACCCGCCCGCGCAGATCCAGCCAGTCGCGCCAGAAGATGGTTAAACTGTCTTCCCAGATTTGCCGATAGGATAGGCTCAGGGCACGGCTGACCATAGGTTTTCCTTTCTATTTCTTGGTTTTCTGCCGCTACTGCCAACGGCTCGCTAATAGCCGTAGTAGTTGGAGCGGCGCGACCGCCACCAGGCCACCGGCAGCGCCAAGGCTTTGCCCAGCGTGGACACATAGGCGCGGGTGCGAAACACCTGGTAGTGGTTGCGCTCGATGGCGTTGAGAATCTGCCGGTAGAGCATCAATGAAGCCGCCACCGGCCAGCGGGAGTCCGGCTGCAGGGTGGGGATCCCCCGTTCCGCCTGGGCGTAGAGCTCTCGAGCCCGCCGGATCTCGTAGTCCATGAGCGCCATCCAGCGCTCGTCGATGACGTGGTTAAACAGATCCCGCTCCGAGTAGTTGAAGCGGCGCAGATCTTCAAGGGGAATGTAGATCCGACCCCGACGGGCATCTTCCCCCACATCGCGCAAGATGTTGGTCAGTTGCATGGCAATCCCCAGGGCCACCGCCTCCTCGCGGCCATCCCGCCCTGGCACAAACCCCATGATCTCGGAGCACATCAGGCCCACTACCCCAGCCACGCGGTAGCAGTAGACCTGCAGCTCTTCCCAGGTGGCATAGCGCCGAATGTCCAGATCCATGCTCTGCCCCCGCAACATCTCGCGGAAGGGCTCAATGGAGAGACGGTAGGTGCGGATGGTGTGGATAAGAGCCGGGTCAGTGGGCACTTGCGGCTCCCCTCCCTGGAACAGAGACTCCAGATGAGCTCCCCACTGCTCTAGCTTGCGGCGGGTGACTTCCACCTCTACTTGGCTGGCCTCTAGCCCATCCAGCAACTCATCGGTTTGCCGCAGCCAAGCATAGATGGCCCAGATGGCCCGCCGTTTGGGTCGAGGCAGGAGTAGGGACCCCAAATAGAACGTCTTGGCGTGCTTAGCCGTGATCTGGCGGCAGAGGGCAAAGGACTGCTCAAGCGGACTCATTGGGCTCGTCTCCAGAGGCGCAGGGCCACATCTCAACACTATGGGAAGCTAGACCCCTGCCGGTGCCAAACGTGAGCAAGCAGCCGCTGGGGAGGGGATCCCTTTGTGGATAGCCTCAGCCGCCCACTTGCCGGAGAGGATGGCTCCCTCCATGCTGCCTAGGAAGGGCTGCAAGGTGTAGCTGCCGGCCAGGAAGAAGTTGGGAATGGGGGTAACTTGGGTGGGGCGGTACTGCTGCCGGCCTGGAGTAGCCTTGTAAACCGAGCGCGGGGTCTTCACCACCACCCATTTGCGCACCCGCGCCGGGTTGGGGCCGGTGAGATGCTGGGGAAAGAGTTTTTTCAGCTCCTCCAGGGTGGCGGCAAAGATCTCCTCGTCGCTGCGCTCGATCCATTCGGCAGCCGGGGCCAGCACCAGCTCCAGCATGGATCGGTGGGGATCGGCATAGGCGCGGCAGGTGTTGCTCATGTCGGCATACACGCTTAAAAGAGGCGAGCGGGAAAACAGGGAGTGGTCAATGTGAGTAATCTTGCGGTCAAACCAAATCTGCAGGCTGATCACCGGCACCCCTTCCAGCTCGCGCAGCTTTTGGAAAAAGGGGATCCCCCACCACTGAGCTGGCAGCAGCTCCTTGAGCGCATCCACCGAAAGGGCCGAGACGTAGGCATCGGCAGTTACCTGCAGGGGTCCGGAAGGAGTGACGACGCGAAAGCCGGCCACGCTGCCGTCAGGGTTGAGGTCAATCGCCTGCAGCGCCGCGTTCAAGTGCACCTGGCCGCCGCGGGCTACGATGTAGTCCACCATCGGCTGGCAGAGCCGCTCCGGCGGGGCACCGTCCAGGTAGGCAATCTTGGAGCCGTCTTTCTGGCGCAAAAAGCGGTTGAGGGCTGTCAGGGGCACCATGGCCGAGATCTCGTCCGGGTTGATAAACGCCAGCGCCTTGGAGACGGCGATGAAAATATCCGTGTTAACCCGCTCGTCAATGCCCTGCCGCCGCAGCCACTCCAGCAGAGTGTAGCGATCCATCTGCTCCACGTAGCGCTGGCCGCGCACCATGGCCGGCACCAACCCTAGGGCAAACTTTACCTTTTCGCTCCAGGTGAGCATGTCGTTGTTGCGCAGGATGGCCACAATGGCGTTGAAGGGGGCGGGAATGTCCGGCAGGTCAAAGCGGGAGTAGGTGCCCGGCTTGTCTGGCTGGTTGAAGATCAAGCTATGCTCCTTCCACTGCAGGCGATCCGAGATGCCCAGCTCCCGGAACAGTTGCAAGGTGTTGGGGTAGGCGCCGAAAAAGTTGTGCAGCCCCGTCTCGATCCAGTCGCCGTCGGCATCCTTCCAGGCGGCCACTAGCCCCCCCAGCACATCCCGCCGCTCAAAAAGCAGCGGCTGATGCCCAGCATCGCAGAGGTACTTGGCACAGGCCAGCCCTGCCAGCCCTCCCCCAGCAATGGCAACGCGCATGACGGTGACGCTCAAGCAACACTACCATTCTATTTGCAAACCGTTACAATTGCTGGCGGCTGCGAGAGCCCTGCTTTCCCGCCGGGATCCGATCCCTGGTAGGATACGGAAAAAATCCAGGGGGAGCGACAAAGATGGCCAAGCAAACACTGGGATCTCTGTTGTCATCTGGCTTTGATCTCAAAGGCAAGCGCGTACTGGTGCGAGTGGATTTCAACGTCCCTCTGGATCCTCAGGGCAACATCACTGACGACACTCGCATCCGCGCCTCCCTGCCCACCATCCAGGCCCTGGCCCAGGCAGGGGCCAAGGTCATCCTCACGAGTCACCTAGGCCGCCCCATCAAAAAAGACAAAGAGACCGGCGCTGTTCACATTACCCGCGAGGGCAACAGCCTAGCTCCTGTAGCCGTCCGCCTTGCCCAGCTTTTGGGCCAGCCGGTGGCCTTTGCCCCCGACTGCATTGGCCCTGAGGCCGAAGCGGTGGTGAACAACCTGGAAAACGGCCAGGTGGCCCTCTTGGAAAACGTTCGCTTTTACCCCGAAGAGGAAGCCAACGACCCAAAATTTGCCCGCAAGCTGGCCTCGCTGGCCGATCTATTCGTCAACGATGCCTTTGGCAGCGCCCACCGCGCCCATGCCTCTACGGCTGGCGTCACTGCCTACCTCCAGCCTGCTGTAGCTGGTTATCTCCTGGAAAAGGAGCTGCAGTTTCTTTCCGGCGCCATCGAGAATCCGCAGCGGCCCTTGGCGGCCATCATCGGCGGCTCCAAGGTCTCTACTAAGATTGGCGTCATCGAGCGGCTCTTGGAAAAAGTGGATAAGCTCCTCCTGGGTGGCGGCATGATTTTCACCTTCTACCAAGCCCAAGGGATTAAAACTGGCAAGTCTTTGGTGGAAACTGACAAGCTGGATCTAGCCCGCTCGCTGATGGAGAAAGCCAAAGCCCGGGGCGTCGAGCTGCTGCTGCCGGTGGATGTGGTGGTAGCCGATAAGTTTGACCCTGAAGCCAACGCCCAAACGGTTTCCATCCACGCCATCCCCGAAGACTGGATGGGCTTGGACATTGGCCCGGAATCGGTCAAAGCCTTCCAGGCTGCCCTACAGGGGTGCAAGACCGTAGTCTGGAACGGGCCGATGGGCGTCTTTGAATTTGACCGCTTTGCCGCAGGTACAGAAGCCATTGCCCGCACCCTGGCCGACCTCACCCAGGCCGGGGCCATCACCATCATTGGCGGCGGCGACTCGGTGGCAGCTGTGGAAAAAGCGGGCCTAGCGGACAAGATGACCCACATTTCCACGGGTGGCGGCGCCAGCCTGGAACTGCTTGAGGGCAAGGAGCTGCCCGGCATTGCCGCCCTCAGCGAAGCGTAGGTTCTGCGCAGCCCCTTAAAGGCAAAAAAGTGGGGGCTGGGCCTAGCCCCCTTCTTTGAAGATCGCTGCAGCGATGAGGACAGAGGATCCGGCTTAGTGCACCACCACCTTAACGTTGGCGTTGTTCAAGCCGGGACGCTTCACCTCAGCCAAGGTCTTGTTGATGGCGTACTTCTGGTTGATGGAGTTGATCAACTCGGTTTGGTTGTACTTCTTGGCCACGCCCCACAGATCGGCAATCAGGTCGTAGGAACCATCAGGGTTCTTGGACCAGCCCAGATCGTAGTCGCCCTCCAACTGGGCCACGATGTCAGCGCGAACACGCTGGCCATTGTAGCCACGCACCTCGGCGTTCAGCTTAACGGTGTAGCCAAGATCGCGCAGGGAGTTGATCAGGATTTGGCCGTCGGTGATTTTGGTGCGCAGAGTGCTAAAATGGGACATGGTGTTTCTCTCCTCCTTTGTGTAGGGGTTGGAACGTCAACAGAAACAACGGGCGACTTCTAGCGAAGGGTTGAGGCCATCTCTACCTATGCGGCAGTGATGTGGGCCTCAACCTTTTACTAGAACTCCAGCCGTTGGTACTCGGCTACAGCAGCTGCTGCTGGCCGCGCCCGCTGCTGGGCCCATTCCCTCAACGCTACCACTTGCTCCGTCATGGTGCGGGATAGCGGTTGAGTTGCTTTCGTTGCTGCCAAAATGTCCAACTGGGTAAACTCACGGTTTTGGGCAAACGCTTCATACATGGCAGCAATCAAAACTTGTTCGATCTCCGCGCCGGAGAAGCCTTCGCAGGCAGCGGCTAGCTGGCGCAGGTCAAAGCGACTAATATCGCGCCGCCGCTTCTGCAGGTGGATCCGAAAGATTTCCATGCGCTCGTTGATGTTGGGCAGATCCACAAAGAAGATCTCGTCAAAACGGCCCTTGCGCAGGAACTCTCCAGGAAGGCGATCCACGCGGTTAGCAGTGGCAATTACGAAAACCGGCGCGCGCTTCTCCTGCATCCAGGTGAGGAAGGAACCGAAAATGCGGCTGGAGGTGCCCCCATCGGAGTCGCTAGAGCCTGCTGCTCCTGCAAAGGCTTTATCCAGCTCGTCGATGAAGAGGATGGCTGGCGCCAGCGATTCAGCGGTGCGCAGGGCGCTGCGGAGGTTGGCCTCTGATTTCCCCACCATGGAGCCATCGTAAACGCGGCCCATGTCCAGGCGCAGCAGAGGCAGGCCCCAGAGACGAGCCGTAGTCTTGGCAATCAGGGACTTGCCGCAGCCGGGCACGCCCAGGATCAGCAAGCCCTTGGGGGCAGGTAGCCCGTAGGCGCGGGCTCGCTCGGTAAAGGCCTCGGAACGCTGCAGCAACCAGCGCTTTAACTCCTCGAGGCCGCCAACCGCGTCGATGGACTCGTCCTCTTCGATGAACTCAAGGATGCCATTGCGGCGGATGATTTGCTTTTTCTCGGAAAGGATGATGTCCACCTCCGCCTCGCTGAGGCGGCCATGCATCACCACCGCCTTGCGGTAAACTTTTTCCGCCTCGTCCTGCGTCAGCCCCAGGGCTGCCTTGACCAACTTTTCTCGAGTTTCGGGGCTCAGGGATCCCCCGCGCGGAAGCTGCTCCAGCTGCCGGTTGAGGATGCGCTCTAGCGTGGCCATGTCGGGAAGGGGGAAGTCCACCACGCAGATATCCTTTTCCAGCTCAACTGGGATTACCTGCACCGGCGACATGAGGAGAAGCGTTTTGTGGGATCCCTTGAGGCTGGCGACAGCATCCCGCAGCCAGCGCTTGACCTCAGGGTTGTCCAGAAAGTCGTGCAGATCCTTGAAAACAAAGATGGCAGGATCTTTGTGCTCCATCACCCACTGGATAGCGGGCTGCGGAGACTGGGTGTTGTGCTGGGTTAGGCTGCGGGGGTTGCCGTATTCAACAATGCCGTGAGTAACCGTCCAGGTAAACAAGCGCCGCTGCGGCCTAAGAGTACGGGCAATCGCCGCCAGGGTTGCCTCCGCCCGCTCCTCCTCTGAGGTAACCAGGTAAAGCAGTGGGTATTGAGCTTGGATGAGGATGCTGAGCTCTTGCATGGAAAACACCAACTGCGCGGAGGGAAACTGGAAAAAGGCTGAGGCAAGTGGGCGCTAACTGGGAAGCGGCCTAGCAGGGCACCAGCGCGTCCTGGCGCTCTTCCCCTGAACCTGTGGCAGCCCCCCAATATCCTGGCTCCACCGCTTCCAGGATGGCTTCAGCGGCAGACTGTTGGCGGAGAGAGACCACCTCCCCGTTGCGAATGACAAACGGGTGACTGCACTCGGGACAGCGGTGAACTCGGTAGGTACTGCCCTGAACTCCCTCGATGATCTCTGGGTGGAGCAAGTAGAAGCTAAGCGCCTTTTCGGCCACCGCTGACATCGGCTCCCTCTCCACGGCAGCCCGGATCTTCAGCCTGCGGTGCAGTTCAGGCGAGAGATATAGCGTTACCTTTTGCTTGGCCTCTGGGCCTTCCCCAACCTCTGGCCGCTGACTCATGGCTAGCTGTTTTCTCGTTACGCGCCGGGCTTGCAAGCCATCATAGCCGGCCTGACGTCTTGACGGCAAAATCTTAACAATCTGTAACGATCTTCTTGGGGGCTTTCCTGGCTTGTGGAGATCCCCTGCTGGCAGAGTAGGCTGAGTTAGGAGATGCAGAAGTTCATTCCCCATGGAACGCCTCATTGCTACTTTCAGCAAAAGCTTCTTCACGTGGGGCCGTCGTTTCCTGGTGCAAGCCGGCGACGGTTTGGCCAGCCTGAAAGATACGGCCCTAGACAGCGGCAACCTGCTCCTCTGTAGGGCGCGCATTGCTTTGGCGGATGCCAGCTTCACCACTCTAAGGGCAATTCGCTCTCGCTTCGGCTCGACCCGCTAGCTACCCAGACCTTGCAGCCGATAGAGCTTGGCGTAGAGACCGTTGCGGGCCAGGAGCTCGGCATGGGATCCCTCTTCTTTCAGCTCCCCCCGCTGCAGCACCAGGATGCGATCCACATCGCGGATGGCGGAGAGACGGTGGGCGACGATGAGGGCAGTGCGATCCCGCAGCAGAGTCTGCAGAGCAGATTGGAGGAGGGCCTCGGTGCCCACATCCAGGCTAGCGGTAGCCTCATCCAAGACCAGGATCTTGGGATCCCGCCACATGACCCGCAGGAAGCTGATGAGCTGCTTCTGGCCGCTGGAAAGGTTACTGCCCCGCTCCCGCACAGGGGTGGCATAGCCCTGGGGCAGGCTGCCGATGAACTCGTGCAGGTGAAGTTGGCGGGCAACCCGCTCTACCTCGGCCAGATCCCCTTGCTCGCCTAGGGTGATGTTTTGCTGGATATCCCCGGAAAACAGGAAGCCCTCCTGCAGGAGGACCCCTAGGTGACGGTGCAGCTCAGCCTGGGGCAGGTCGCGAATGTCCACCCCGTCGATGCGAATGCAGCCGTGGCTGACGTCGTAGAGGCGGCAAAGGAGGCGGATGATGGAGCTTTTGCCAGCGCCGGTGGGCCCCACGAGGGCTACCTTTTCGCCGGGGCGGATGGTGAAGCTGAGGTCTTTGAGCACCCACTCGCCAGGGTTGTAGGCAAACCAGACGTGCTCGAACTGCACCTCTCCTCTGGCCGTGGGGGGCAGGTGGCGCGGCTGGGCGGGATCCCGAAGGGTCACCGGCAGGCTGAGGATGTGGTCGATGCGTTCCACAGCGGTGAACCCTGACTGGAGGGCAGTGAACTTTTCTGCCAACTGGCGCAGCGGGTTAAAAAAGCGCTGGGAAAAGAGGATAAAGGCGTAGAGGCTGCCCAAGGTCAGAGGCTCCGTGAGCAGGGGCAGGGATCCTCTCCAGTTGCTCTTACTAGCGGCGATGACCTGCTGCCCGCCTACCCAGAGGAGAGCAGCCACTGCCAACCACGCAACCCACTCCAAAACGGCAGAAAGGGCAGCGTCGTAGAAGATGGTCTGATCCACCTCTTGGATATGGCGCCGATTGATGGTTTGAAACATCTTGCTGTTGAGCCGCTCCCGGCAAAACAGTTGCACCACGGCAATGCCCAAGAGGTTTTCCTGGATCCAGGCGTTGAGCTTGGAGAGCTCTTCCCGGGCGCGAAAGTCGGCAAGGCGAAAGCGGCGCTGCAGCTCGAGGACCAAAGCGCTAATAGGCAGGACGAGGAGGATAAGCAGCAGGCCCAGATCCCAGCGCTGGCTGAGCATCACCGTGGCAACGACCAGCAGGGTAAACAGGTCGCTGACAATGCCAACCGCACCGGTGGAAAACACGTCCCCCAACGCTTCCACGTCGCTGGTGATGCGGGTAATCAGCTTGCCCACGGGGGTGCGGTCAAAAAACTGAGCCGGCAGGGCCAGAACGTGGGCAAAGAGATCGTTGCGGATGTCGCGGGTTATCAACTGCCCCAGCTTCTGGCTGGTATACCCTTCCAAGGCTTGAAAAACCCAGCGGACAAGCAGCGTGAGCAGCAACAGGCCCAAGTAGGGCCAGAGGCCGGCAAGGGTCCTACTATCCCCCTGGGCAAAGGCTTGGGCGATGGGGCCATCCAGAGCCCGCTGCAGGATCAAGGGCTGCACCGCATCCGCCAAGGCCAGGGGGGGCAGGAAGGCCAAGGCAGCCAACAACAGCTTCAGGTGCCGCCGGGCGTAGGGCCAGAGCAGCCGCAGCAGCCGCCAATCGCTTCGGGGATCCCTGGAGGAAGCGGCCTCGGAGGAAGAGGTAGCAAGGCTCACGGACTTCTACCCAAGAACGCTGATGTCACCTCGTGGAGATTGGTGCGCGCCAGCAAGGAGCTGGGGCACAGCTAAACCCGACAATCCGCTAAGCCGTGGTGTAATGCCTCGGCCATAGGCGCAGATCTTCTGCCGAGAAGAATCCATTGCCACACCGCTGTCGCGAACGAAGACTAGAGGGAGGCTCCGTTCCCCAACTGGGCAGAGAACTGAGAAGGGATCATCTTGGTGCCCACACCGGCATCGGTCAGCAGCTCCAGGAGCAGGGAGTGAGGGGAGCCGCCATCCAGGATGTGGGCAGCGCGCACCCCTTGGGCCAAGGCGCGAATGCAGCACTGCACCTTGGGGATCATTCCCCCTCTGACCACCCCTGTCCGGATCAACTGGCGGGCCGTCTCGATATCCAGGAGCGTAATCAGGGAGCTGGGATCCTCAGGATCCCTGAGAATGCCTGGGGTATCGGTAAGGAGGATTAACTTCTCTGCCCCTAAAGAGGCTGCCAGCTCCCCGGCCACGGTGTCGGCGTTGATGTTGTAGGCTTGGCCGGTCTCGTCGGCGGCCACACTGGCAATGACCGGGATCTGGTTGCCCTCTAGCAGAGTGTGCAGCACCTGCGGGTTGACGCTGCTCACCTCCCCCACAAAGCCAATTTCCGCTCGACCCTGGGAGCGAGCTCTAATGAGGTTGCCATCCCGGCCACACAGCCCCACCGCCGATCCGCCAGCCAGGCTAATGAGCTGGACAATCTGTTTGTTGACTTTGCCCACCAGCACCATCTCCACCACCTCCATGGTGGCGGCATCGGTTACCCGTAGGCCGTCGACAAACTTGAAAGGGATGTCCAGCTTCTGGAGCCAACTGTTGATTTCCGGCCCCCCGCCATGCACCAGCACCGGCCGAATGCCGACACAGGCAAGAAAAACAATATCCCGCAGCACCTCAGCTCGGCGCTCCTGCTGCACCATGGCGGCGCCGCCGTATTTGATAACCATGATGCGCCCCTGGTACTGCTGGATGTAGGGCAGGGCTTCGAGGAGAATCTGCGCCCGTGTTAGGGGATCACAGGCCACAGCCTGAGAGCTGGTTGCTGCCGAAAGAGAGGCGTTGCTCTGCACGGCCAAAAGTCCCGTGTAAAACTTCCCGAAGATCGTACTAGAAACTAGCAGACGGCTAGCTGCGCAAGGTAACCGGAAAGTGCTTTTCTAGCTGTGCCCTCACCTGGTTTTGCGCAGCTTCCACTTCGGCATCGGTGAGCGTGCGATCCAGAGCGCGATAGACCAGCCGGAAGGCCAGACTGCGCTGCCCTGGCGGTACCCCTTGGCCGCGGTACTCGTCAAAAAGCTGCACCGACTGCAACAGAGGGCCTGCCGCCTGGCGGATGACCTCCTCGATTTCCGCCACCGATAGCTCCAGCGGCGCAAAGAAGGCAATGTCCCGGGCCGAGGCGGGGAAAGGGGAAAAGGGGGAAAATTGCACCCGGCCCCGCCTCTCTAGGCTGGCTAGCAAGGGATCCAACTCCAGCTCAAACCCATAGACCTCCTCCGGCAAATCTTTCTCCTGGCAAAGGCGGGGGTGAAGCTGCCCGAATAGGCCAAGGCGGGATCCCTCAATCCAGATGCCGGCCTGTCGACCCGGGTGCAACAGCGGCGATTGCGCCTCAGGGGGATCCGGGCGAAACTCTGGGGTAAACCCCAGCCGCTCCAGTGCCGAGACCAAGAGCCCCTTGGCCTCGAACCAGTCCATGGGCCGGTTGTGGTGCCGCCAGTCATTGGGGTTGAGATCCCCGCCCAGGATGCCCCCCAAGTGCTCCGCCTCTTGATAGGGCTCAGGACTGGAGGGAGGGGCATAGGCAAAGACGTGGCCAATCTCAAAAGCCTGCAGGGGGCCATTCCCCTGGGCCCAGTTGTAGCGGAAGGCCTCCACCAAGCCAGGCAGCAGCGCCTTGCGCACAGCGGAGTACTCGGGGGAAAGCGGATTGGCGATTTTGACCAGGGAGCTGTCCTCGTCCGCCGGACAGAGGGAGATGTGGTACACCTCCGTCAGGCCAATGCCCCGCATCACCTCGCGAATTTGCCGCGTCAAAGTCTCCCGTGTCGAGAGGGATCCCACCAGCGGCTCCGTGGGCAGGGTTTCGGAGAAGCGGTTGTAGCCGTAGAGGCGGGCAAACTCCTCAATCAGGTCGATCTCTCGCTCAACATCCCGCAAGCGATGGGGGGGAACAGATACCTGCCAAACGCAGCTAGCCACGCTCGCCGTCGCGGTAGCGGGGTCGGCCTTGGGGGCAACTGCCTGAGAGCGGGAAAGCTGAAAGCCCAGAGCCGACAGGATTTCCTCCACTTCCTCTGGCTGCACCTCGTCCCCTAGCACGTCGATAAGCCGCGACAGCCGCAGCTGGAGCGTCCGCTCCAAGGGTGGCCGCTGGTCAAACGTGGTCAGGCCCACCACCGCGCCTCCAGCCAGCTCCAAGATTAACTGCACCGCCCGATCCCGCGCCAGCTCAAGGGTAGCCAAGTTAACCCCTCGCTCATAGCGGGCCGAGGCTTCGGTGCGCAGCCCCTGCAAGCGGGACGAGCGGCGCGTGACCACGGGGTCAAAGAGGGCTGCCTCCAGAAAAACCTTGGTGGTGGCTGCGTCTACTTCCGTCTCCTCCCCTCCCATGACGCCGGCCAGGGCCACCGGTCGGCTGCCGGCAACGATGAGATGGTTTTCAGCGTGCAAAGTACGGATTTGGCCGTCCAGAGTTTTCAGGGTTTCTCCCGGCTGGGCAAAGCGCACTTCGATGGTGGGTTCCTCCTTGCCCATGACCTGCAGCAGGCGATCCCAATCGAAAGCGTGCAGGGGCTGGCCCCATTCCAGCAGGATCAAGTTAGTAACATCCACAACATTGTTGATGGAGCGCATGCCGGCGGCGGCCAGCCGGTGTTTGAGCCAGTCGGGGGAAGGGCCAACCTTTACCCCCTCAATCAGCACGCCGCTGTAGGCGGGACAAGCTTTGGCATTGGCAATGCGCAACTGGAAGTTGGGGATGGGCAGAGCCTGCAGAGGCTGGACGGGTGGCAGGCGTAGCGGGTTGCGGGTAAGAGCGGCCACCTCGCGGGCAATCCCCACCATGCATAGAGCGTCGGCCCGGTTGGCGGTGGAGGTGAGATCCAGCACCACATCGTCTAGGCCCAGCAGGGGGCGCACATCAGAGCCCAGCGGATGAGCCTTGAGATCCAAATCGGGGGGAAATTCGTGGATCCCCGCCGAAGCTTTCTCCAAGCCCAGCTCAGCTAGAGAACAGATCATGCCCTCCGAGAGTACCCCTCGCTTTTCCGCTTTGGCGATGGTCAGGTTCACGGCGGGCAAATGGGTGCCTGGCGTAGCCACAGGAACCAGCAGGCCAGGACGGGCGTTGGCAGCTCCGCAGACAATCGTGGCCGGCCGTTCGCCTCCCAAATCCACCTGACAGACCCGCAGCCTATCGGCATTGGGATGGGGCTCGGCAGCCAGGATCTTGCCCAGAACCACTCCCTCTGCCCAACGGCGGCGATCCTCAATCTCCTCCACTTCAAAGCCCACCATGGTGAGGGCTTCCGCCAGTTCTTCCGGGGAAAGCTCAAAATCCACCAGTTCCCGCAGCCACTTCAAGGAGATGCGCATCGCTACTCCAGGGTGCCAACGCCGCACCCATTATCAGATCCCCCTCCAAAACCGGCAAGAGACTCCCTATCCCCCGGCAGCGAAGGTGGCCATGAGGATCAATGACAGCAAGATGCCTGGAAAGAGCAGGGTTATCAGGAGCAGGAACTCGGAAAGCGTCATAGGCTAGAGGTAAGCAGAGGCATCACTTTTCAAGCTAGACTCTTCCAGTTGCCTTTCCTCCCTCGGTTTGGGATCTCTTCCGGCTAGCAAGGTCCTGACCCCAATCGCAACAAGCTTTGCCCTCTTGCTGGGTACTTTGGCAGGCCATAGGCAACCAAGGCAGCCTACGGCAGGGCATCGAGAGTTCCCACCCTCTAGGGCGGGGAGGATGGCAAAAAAGAGGTGAAGAACTTCTCCGACAGCCGCAATGGGCATTCAAGGCAAGCGCATTGCCGTCGAGCCTGCGGATCTTCGCCCCTGGCTGAAAGCAGCAGTCCTGGCGGGGGGCGGCGAAATTGTGCCCCTCTCAGAAGCAGAAGCCTTGGTCTGGACCGATGGTTTCGACGTGCCAGGTTTAAGGCGTTGCTTGGCAGAGGGCCAAGGGATCCGCTGGGTGCAGTTGCCGTGGGCAGGCGTGGAGCCTTTTGCCCAAGCGGGGATCTTGCATCCCGCCTACGTGTGGACCTGCGGCAAGGGGGTGTACGCCCAGGCAGTGGCCGAGCATGCCCTGGCCCTCACCCTGGCTGGCCTACGGGATCTGAAGATCCGCGCTTTGGCCCAGACTTGGCAGCCGGGATCCGGCACCAGCCTCTGGGGCAAGCGGGTGGTGATTTTTGGGGCAGGGGGCATTGCCCAGGCCCTGATCCAGTTGCTACAGCCCTTTCAGTGCGCCATCGATGTAGTGCGGCGCAGGGCGGATCCCTTGCCGGGAGCCGGCCGAGTGGTGACGCTGGCAGAGCGGCAGTCGGTGCTGGCGGGGGCGGATGTGGTGATCCTGGCCTTGGCCCTCACCCCCGAGACAGAGGGGATCATCGCCCGGCCAGAGCTGGAGCAGATGGGATCCGGCTGCTGGCTGGTCAATGTGGCGCGCGGCAAACACATCGTGACTCCCGACCTGGTGGCTGCTTTGCAAGAAGGAATCATCCGGGGCGCCGCCCTGGATGTTACAGACCCGGAGCCGCTGCCCCCTGGACATCCCCTCTGGAGCTTGCCCAATTGCCTAGTTACCCCCCACACAGCCATTACCGATGCCATGATCATCCCCGCTTTGTCTGAGCGGGTGCGGGAAAACGTGCGCCGCTTTCGGCTGGGGGAGCCTTTGTTGGGGGTGGTAGACCCAGTTCTGGGCTATTGAGCGGGGTTGCTTGAAGCTGCGGCTTTAGACGCGAGCGAGCTCCTGGACGCGGGCGGCGATGGCCTCGGCCATCTCCTGAGTGCCCACAGGCTCCCCTTGGGCCAGGTCATAGGTGACGTATTTGCCTTCGGCAATGACCGACTGCACTGCCGCTTCTACCCTCGCGGCGGCTTCCCGCTCGCCTAGGTAGCGCAGCATCATGGCCCCGGAGAGGATGAGGGCAGAGGGGTTGACCTTGTTCTGACCAGCATATTTGGGTGCTGAGCCGTGGATGGCCTCAAAGACAGCGATGCCATCGCCAATGTTGGCCCCCGGCGCCACCCCCAGCCCGCCAATCATGCCAGCGCACAGATCCGAGATGATGTCCCCATAGAGGTTGGTGAGCACCAGCACATCGTAGAGCTGCGGCTTTTGCATCAGTTGCATGCACATGTTGTCCACGATGCGATCCTCAAACTCGATGTCGGGGTACTCCTGGGCCACCTCCCGCGCCACCTGCAAAAACAGCCCGTCGGTAAACTTCATGATGTTGGCTTTGTGAACGGCCGTTACCTTTTTGCGGCCATTTTGGCGGGCATATTCGAAAGCAAACTTGACGATGCGGCGGCTGCCAAACTCTGAGATGGGCTTGATGGCAATGGCCGATCCCTCGCGGATGAACTTGCCGGAAAGGCGCATCATCTCCTCTCGCGCCTGCACAGCTTCGGGGGTCCCCCTTTCAAACTCGATCCCGGCGTAGAGATCTTCAGTGTTTTCCCGCACCACCACTAGGTCGATGTTTTGAAAAGGGCTTTTGATGCCAGGGATAGATTTGGCCGGGCGCAGGTTGGCGTAGAGGTCTAGCTCTTTGCGGATGGCTACATTGACGGAGCGAAAGCCCGTGCCTACAGGGGTGCCAATGGGCCCTTTGATGGCCACTTTGGTTTCTCGGATGGACTCCAACACCTGCGGCGGCAAAGGCGTGCCGTATTTCTCAATCACCTCTACCCCTGCTTCCACCCGGATCCACTCCAGTTCCACCCCGGTGGCCTCCAAGACCGTGGTCATCGCCTTGGTTACTTCCGGGCCAATGCCATCTCCAGGAATCAACGTTACCCGATAGGCCACAAGTGCTTCTCCTTGGTTGACACCCCACAAGAGCCCCCTTGGCCGCAATCGGCCAGGGATCCCCTGAGCTTAAACGAAGCTTAAACGACTATAGAACAGATTGGGGCCGAGAATGTTGCCCCGCTAACCCTTAGCCTCCCAATCTGGACAGAACTAGAGGATCCGCAGCGGATCCACATCGAGGCTGACGCGGATCCCCTGGGGGATATGTCCAAGGGCGCTGCGCAAGTGGGCATCGATCTGGGCGCGATCCCAGGGCTGACCGGGAAGCTGTTTGAGCAGGATCTGCCAGCGGTAGCGGCCGGCAACCCGTTCCACTTGGGCTGGCCCTGGGCCTAGGATCTCGGCTGGGATCCCTTGCAGGCGTTCGGCCACGCGCTGGCAATAGCGCTCCAGTGCCTCCAGGGAGGTGCTGCTTAGGCGGATCAAGATCAGGGCTCGGTAGGGAGGGTAGCCCCCCTCTTGGCGTTGGCGCAGCTCGGCCTGGACAAAGCCCTCGTAGTCGTGGGCCAGCACCGCTTGCAAGATGGGGTGCTCTGGCAAATAGGTCTGGATAATGGCCTGGCCCGGCAGGGATCCCCGTCCTGCTCGGCCCGCCACTTGGGTGAGCAGTTGAAAGGTGCGTTCACCAGCGCGGTAGTCAGGCTGGTGCAATAGGCCGTCGGCAGCCACTACCCCCACCAGCGTCACCTGGGGAATGTCCAGCCCCTTGGTGAGCATCTGGGTGCCCACCAGCACCTGAGCCTTGCCGCTGCGAAACTGCTCCAGCAAGTTGCGGTGGGATCCCTTGCGGCGGGTGGCATCGCTGTCGTAGCGCAGGATCCCTAGCTGCGGCCAGTGCTGCTGCAGCACCTCCACCACCTTCTGGGTGCCGGTACCAAAGTGCTTTAGGTAGGGCGAACCACAGGCAGGGCAGCGCTGGGGGTGGGGTTGGCGGGCGCCGCAGTAGTGGCAGCGCAGCTCCTGCCCGCCCTCTAGGTGAACGGTAAGGGAGACGTCGCAGTGGGCGCAGGTGAGGACAAAGCCGCAACTGCGGCACAAAACAAAGGTGCTGTAGCCGCGGCGGGGGACAAAGAGGATGGCCTGTTCCCCCCTCTTCAAAGTCTCGTGCAAGGCTTGTTGCAGGCGACGGCTAAGAATGCTGCGGTTACCCGCCTGCAGCTCTTGGCGCATGTCCACCAGCTCCACCTGGGGCAGGGTGGCCGGGATCCCCGCCTGAGGAATGCGCTGCGGCAGGGCCAGACGAACCCAGCGCTGCGGGTCCTGGAGGTGGGCGGCGTAGGTTTCCACTGCGGGTGTGGCGCTGCCCAAGACCAGGGGACAGTTGGCCAGCTCAGCCCGCCACTCCGCCACTTGTCGAGCGTGGTAACAGGGCTGGGGCTGATCCTGCTTGAAGCTGTCGTCGTGCTCCTCGTCCAAGACAATCAGGCCAAGATTGGCCAAGGGGGCAAACACCGCCGAGCGCGTGCCAATTACTACCTGGGGGACAGAGATCACCATCTGCCGCCAGAGGTCGTAGCGCTCCCCTGCCGAGAGGCCGCTGTGGTAGGTCCACACGCGGGATCCCAGCCGCGCCCGAAAGCGATCCGTCAGTTGCGGGGTAAGGCCAATCTCCGGCACCAGCACCAAGGCCGACCGTCCCTGTTGCAGCACCTGGGCAATGACCTGTAGGTACACCTCCGTCTTGCCCGAGCCGGTGACCCCGTGCAGCAGAAAGCGTTGGTTTTGCCCCAGAGCTTGGCCAATGGCCGCCACTGCCTCGGCCTGAGCTGGCGTCAGAGGCTTGGGCCGATCTTGCTCCACAGGCCGGTCGGCCTCCCCCAGCCGCAGCAGGGGCCGCTCGTAGAGGTGCACCCGGCCTTTGCGGGCCAGGCTCTGCAACACCGACCGACTCACCCCCGCCAGACGCTCCCACTCGACTAGCAGCAGCTCCCCCCCTTTTTGCTTGAGGATCTGCAGCGCTTTCTGCTGGGGCAAGCTCAGCCCCTCCAGCGAGTCCTCTACCAAGGTGGCTGCCTGCTGGGTTTTTACCCTACCCCCCTGCTGCTCCTGCCAGAAACTTTCCACCCAACCCCGCCGCTGCAGCTCCCGCAGGGCCAGCTCGGCGCCGGGCACCTGCTGCTGGAGGTAGCGCCAAGACAGCTCCCCCCCTTTTTCCTGGAGCAGCCGCAGCAAAGCCTGGGCAGCCGGCGAACATTCCCCTTGCGGGGATCGAACTAGGCGGATCCGTCGCTGGGAGCGGCTAAGCAAGCCAGGGGGCAAGACCGTGCGCACCACCTGCGCCAGGGGGGTGAGATAGTAATCGGCTACCCGCTGCAACAGGGGCCAGAACTCCTTGGGCAGGATCCCTTTGGCCACCACTGCCTCAATTGTCCGCACCGACTGGGGCTCTACCCCTGCCGGCAACTCGGCACGCCAGCCCAGGGCTACTGCCCCCGCTACCTGCTGGCCAAAGGGGACGCTGAGGAGGTCGCCGGCCTCTGGCTCCCATCCCTCCGGCACACGGTAGATGAAGCACCCTCCTAAACGAGGATGATCCACCCACACCTCCAACCAGCGAGGAGGAGCGGACTGCAAAACGGGATCCCTCACGGGCGGGACAAAAACCGCGGCAGATCTACCGCCCGCTTCCCGGCCCGAGCCAGCAGGGGTCGCGGCTGAAGCGCGGGCTTGGCGGCTTGGAGGGAAGCAGGAGACTCCGCTCCCTTGGGTGTGTCAGCCCCTTTGGCAACCCCATCAACCCGAGCTGGGATCTCTAGACCCCTGCGCTCCAGGGCTGCCTTGAGGCTAAGCACATGCATCTGTTGCTGCTCGCACTTCTCTTTCAGGGATCGGTTCTCTTCTAAAAGAGCCTCTCGCTCTGCCTGCAAAGCCTTCACCTGCGCCTCCAAGGCTTCGGCTTGTTCTTGCAAATGGGCAATGGCCACCTGGGCAGAGCGTAGCTGCGATTGCTTGGCAGATTGCTCGGCAAGCTCATCCAAAGCCGCCTGAAGCTGCTGCTCCAACGCCTCGATGCGCTGCTGAGCTTGGGCGTACTGCCCCTGCCAGTGGGCAATCTCTGCCTGGGCTTGGGAGAGGGCTGCCTCCAATTCCTGTCGTTGTTCTTGCCAGCGCTGCTGCGCTTCCGCTTCCGTCTCCGCATAGCCCGCTAGCCGCGCCTCAAGGCGCTCCCGCTCTCCCTGCCAAGCTGCCTGCTGCTCGCTGTAGAGAGCCCGCAGTCTGCTCAGCTCTGCCTGCGTTTCCGCCAGTTGGGTGCGGGCTAAAGAAAGCTCGGCCTTGAAACGCTGTAACATCTCCACCCGTTTTTGGGCCAGATCCTGGGCTTCTACTAGCGAGGCTTGGAGCTCCTGCTGACGGTGTTCCCACTGACGGCGCTCCTGGGCATGGGCCAACCGCAGCTGCTCAAGCTGCTCCTGCAGGGCCTCAATATCTTGGCGCTGCCGCTCGTTGAGTCGTTGTCGTGCTGCCAGCTGAGCTTCTTGCTCCGAGAGCAGAACCTTTTGCTCTGCCAAGGTTTGCTGGAGCTGGTGCAGAGCATGCTCCCGCTCCTGCAGCTGAGTGCGCAGGGCTTGCACCTCAGCCTGCAGGCTTTCCTGAAGGGTGCGCCGCTCTTGCAGTTCCGCTTCAGCTTTGAGCAGCCGGGCCTCCAACTGCTGCTGCCACAGGGCCGAAGGCTGCTCTGACTTGGGATCCGGTTCCGAGACAGAGTCCTTGACCGAACGGCCAGCCTGTGCCTCGGGAAGGGTAGGGTCCAGCTTGCCTGAGGAGGGAACCTGCATAGGGAGAGGAAGCAGTGGAGGTAATGACGAGGCTTCTTGAAGTATAGGGAGATTTTCTAGGGGGTTCAAGCTAGCGAGCAGAGCTCCATGCCTTCTGGCTCCCAGCTAGGCAAAGCAGCTGCCCTAGCTTTCTGCTCCTCTTAACTCCCTCACTCCCCAGCCTAACTACTGTCATGGAGCTTAGCGGACTCGAACCGCTGACCCCTTCAATGCCATTGAAGTGCTCTACCAACTGAGCTAAAGCCCCAAGTCCCACTAGAAGCTAGAAGTGTGGACAACAGCCTTACTTCTAATTTTAGCCTAGAGAAGCGGCCTTGCTGACCAAAGGTACCAGCTACTTTTGACCTCTCTCCAGCTTTGGAAGATCTCTACCCCACGCCTGCCAGAGACTTTACGTAGTCCCCTAGTCCGCAGTGGGGGCCCTCAGCCGCCCGTACTTCTCCAGGCTCTAGCCCTGGCAATACCCTGCCGTAGGCTACCTAGGTGACAACTGCAAGTATACTACAACCCTCCCCCGTCTGCACTGCCCTTCCCCTCGCTCGCCTGCAGAGCAGTGGGGATGCAGTCGCTACAAAAGCCTGCTGGGTGATAGAACAAAGTCAGTGACAGCGGGGGGGTTGTGACTCAGGAAAGCCAGTTGAACCGCATTTTGGCGGCTGCTTTGCTGGTGGTTTGCCTAATTGCGGCCCTTGTCGGCAGTAGACGCCCTGCAGCCGAGTTGGCTCGAGGGGGAGCTCCTCAAGGGGCAAGTCGCATCGAGGTGGTCGCTCTCGAGGGTCCTATCGGCGGCTTGCGCCGCTCAAGCTTGGTGGGCTTGCCCACCTCCCCTTTAGAGCAGCTGTGGGAAGCGGTTGACGATAGCGCTGTCAAGGCTGTCCTGCTGCGCATCAACAGCCCAGGCGGGGCCGTGGGATCCAGCCAGGAACTCTACCGTGCCGTTACCACCCTGCGCGAAGCCGGCAAGCCTGTGGTGGCCGTCCTGGAGGACATTGCCACCAGCGGCGGTTACTACGTGGCCAGTGCTGCCGACAAAATCTACGCCAACCCCGGCACCCTGACTGGCAGCCTAGGGGTACTCATCAGAGGCCTTAACTTTAGCAAGCTGCTCGACACTTACGGCATAGAGCCGCAGACCTTCAAAACCGGTGAGTACAAGGACATGCTCTCCCCCTTTCGCCCTGCCACTCCCCAAGAGCGGCGCCTGCTGCAAGAGCTGGTGGAGAATACCCTCGACCAGTTTATTCGCGATGTGGCCCGCGGGCGCCAGCACTTGCCGGAAAAAGGGGCGGAAGAGGTGCTGGATGCGGAGATGATTGCGCGGCGGCAGAGTTTGGATGAGGTGCGACTGCGCCAGTTGGCCGATGGGCGCCTCTTCACCGGAGCGCAGGCGGTGGAGCTGGGCCTAGTGGACGCCTTGGGGGGGTATACCGAAGCCGTGGAGGATCTGCGGCGGATGACCGGGGATCCCTCTCTGTCGCCGGCAACCAGAGACCCGTTCCAACGCGCCCTGCAGCGGCTATTGAGCCAAGGGCTGCCTCCAGCAGGGCAAAGCTTCTGGCTGGGTCAACTGCTGGGAGACGAGGAGGCTGGCGGGATCCCAGAGCTGCCGCTGTTGTGGATGGCGCCGGCCTGGACTTTGCGCTAAATCTAACCTTGGCCGGGTGTGAGGGTGAGTTGTGGATCAACAAGAAGTGTCCACGTTGGGCGACGCTTCTGCTTTGACCGCGGTTGCGGCGCCGGGAGCAAGGACAGACTCCTGGACGGCGTTTAACCCGGAGCTAGAGCTGCTAACCAGCCGCGCGTGGGTGGAAATTGACGCAGCCCAGTTGCGAGAAAACCTAAGGCTGTTGCAAGCCCGCCTAGGCCCAAACGTCGAGATCTGGGCGGTGGTCAAGGCCAATGCCTACGGCCATGGAGCTCAGCTAGTGGCTCCTCTGCTGGTGGCTGCTGGGGCCAAGGGGCTATGCGTGGCTACGCTGGCCGAAGGGATCGAGCTGCGCCAGACAGGCCTACAGGCGCCGATCCTGATCCTGGGCGCTTTGAATACCTGGGCGGAGCTCCAGCAGGCCATGGCAGCGCGGCTGGAGATTAGCCTTACCCGCGCCGAGCAGATCCCCCTGCTGCGCCAGGTGGCCTCCTGGGCCGGGCGGCCCGTTCCAGTCCACGTTAATGTCGATACCGGCATGACCCGCCTGGGGATCCCTTGGCAGGAGGCTGCCGCCGTCTGGAGGCAGATCTGCCGGATCCCTGAGCTAGAGATCTGTAGCCTATTCTCCCACTTTGCAACGGCAGACGAGCCCAACTCGCCGGCAATGGCCCAGCAAGAGGCCCGTTTTGCCCAGGTGGTAGAGCAGATCCGCCAGGCTGGGGATCCCTTGCCGCCGTTGCATCTGGATAACTCCGCCGCCGCCCTCACCCGCCTTCACTACTCCCGCGTGCGGCTGGGGCTAGTCCTCTACGGCTTGTCTCCTGCTCCTCACCTGCAGGTGCCTGGGCTTAGACCCATCCTGCGCCTTAAAGCGCGGCTGACCCACATTCAAACGGTGCCTGCCCACACGGGTGTCAGCTACGGCCATCGCTACATCACCCGCCGTCCCAGCCGCATTGCCACTCTGGCCATTGGCTATGCCGATGGGATCCCAAGGCGGCTTTCCGGCTGGCTGCGAGGGTGGGTGCGTGGCGGCCTGATCCAGCAGGTGGGCACCATCACCATGGATCAGTGCATGTGGGACGTTACCGAGAGGCCGGATATCCAGGTGGGAGACGTGGTGGAGCTGTTGGGCCCCCATCTGGGAAGCATGGGCTTATCGATCCAAAACTGGGCCGATCAGCTGGGCACTATCCCCTACGAGTTGCTTTGCGGGCTTTCTGCTCGCCTGCCAAGGGTGCTAGTCAACGCCTGAGCCTGCCACTGGCGCAAGCTCCCACCAGTTAGAGAATTCCCGTCCCCTGGGGCTTTTTCCTGAGCTTGCTTCTTTTCCTCTGGTTTGAAGAACTCACGTCCCTTGCTCGAAAGGCCAGAAGAAAGCCGCTGCTCCTTGTAATCTGCCTCAATTTGTGAGACAATTAGAAAACTGTGCTTTTGCTTGCACGGCTCTTGTCGTCTATCTGGCCAATTAGGGGATAGTATGGTACACACGCTATCTGGCCAATTAGGGGATAGGTCTCTGGCTCTAATCGGGATCCACTGCATCCTAGAGCTGTACGACTGCCCGGCCCACCTCTTGGATGATGTCTCCCTGGTGCAGCAAGCCTTGCGGGAGGCGGCAAGACGCTCCAACTCCACCCTTTTGGGTGAGCTTTACCATCCCTTTGAGCCGCAGGGGATCACGGCGCTGGCCCTCTTAGGAGAATCCCACATCTCCATCCACACCTGGCCTGAAGTGGGTTATGCGGCGGTGGATGTGTTTACCTGCGGGCGCCATACGCGGCCTGAAGCAGCCTGTGAATATTTGATTGAGGTCTTTCAAGCGCGACGGCATTCGCTGCGCAAGCTGCCTCGCCGAACCACGGAGCCGGCGTCCCTTGAGGAAGTGACGCCCTTGCCTGAGGCAGTTAGTTGTGAAACAGCTAGACGAAGGCGCTGAGATTGCACCACCTTTGCCAAGCTACCCATGAACCTACCAAGGAACTTCTTCTGGGCCCAGGAGTACTTTACCCCCTGGAGCTACACTGCCTTTGCTATTACACGCGTCCTGGCCTACCGAAAGACCCCCTTTCAGGAAATGCTGATTGCTGAGATGGGGGCCTATGGCAAGGGCTTGATGCTGGATGGGCATTGGCAGTCCACCACGCTGGACGAGTTCCTTTACCATGAGGCGCTCGTCCATCCCGCCCTTCTCCAAGTTGTCCAGGGGGGTGGGATCCCTCGGCGCGTGCTTGTACTGGGGGGAGCGGAAGGGGCAACGCTGCGGGAGGTGCTGCGCTGGCGCTCGGTGGAGCAGGCGGTGATGGTGGACATCGACGGAGAGGTGGTGGAGGCCTGTCGGGAACACTTGCCAGAAATGCACCAGGGGGCCTTTGAGGACCCGCGGGCGCAGGTAGTGATTGCCGACGCTTTCGACTTTCTCCAGGAGACAGAGCCGGTTTGGGACGTCATCCTCTCCGATCTTTCGGATCCTGTGGAAGCTGGCCCTGCCGCCCGCCTCTTTACCCAGGAGTTTTTCTGCCAGATCCGCTCCAAGTTGCAGCCCGGTGGAGCTTTTGCCCTCCAGGCTGGGCCGACAAGCCCCTTGGAGTTGGAGCAGCACACCCGCATCGTTCACACCCTCAAAACCGTGTTTGCTGCTGTGCAGCCCTACGCCATCTACGCCACCACCTACGGCGGGCCTCTTGGATTTGCCCTAGCAGCTCAGGCTCCTATCCCCTCCAGGCCGGAGCCGGAACAGATCGACCAGCTTCTGGCTCAGCACTTGGATCCCAGTCGAGGGGAACTGCGCTTCCTCGATGGCACTGCCCTCCTGGGCCTTTACCAGGTTCCTGTCTATGTGCGCCGCGCCATTGCCGCTGAGACCACCGTCTACACCCTAGACAACCCTCCTCAGGTCGACTAAGTCGCTGGTAAAAATGGGCTCCTGAGGTATTTGTCTTTGGTGCCATAACTTGGTAGATTCGTGAACAGGCGAATTCCGCTTCCCCAATGAGAGTTTTAGTTATTGGTGGTGACGGATACTGTGGCTGGGCAACGGCCCTGTACCTATCCAACAGGGGCTACGAGGTGGCCATCCTCGACTCGTATATCCGCCGGCTTTGGGATCTGCAACTGGGAGTTTCTAGTCTGACACCCATTGCCCAGCTTGAGCAGCGGGTGGATCGCTGGAAGGGGCTGACTGGCAAGGATATTCCCATCTTTGTTTGCGATGTTACTAACTACCAAGCCCTAATTTCCTGCATGCGCCGCTTTGAGCCAGAGGCTATTGTGCACTTTGGCGAGCAGCGCTCTGCTCCCTTCTCGATGATTAGCCGCGAACATGCGGTGATGACCCAGGTCAACAATGTGGTGGGCACCCTCAACATCCTCTATGCCATCAAGGAGGAATTTCCCGACTGCCACCTGGTGAAGCTGGGCACCATGGGTGAGTACGGCACTCCCAACATTGACATCGAGGAGGGATACATCACCATCGAGCACAACGGCCGCAAGGATACCCTGCCCTATCCCAAGCAGCCGGGATCCATGTACCACCTCTCCAAGGTCCATGACAGCCACAACATTCACTTTGCTTGCCGCGTCTGGGGCCTGCGGGCTACCGACCTGAACCAAGGGGTGGTGTATGGCGTGCTCACGGAAGAAACAGGCATGGACGAGGTCCTGATCAACCGCCTCGACTACGATGGCGTGTTTGGCACAGCCCTCAACCGCTTCTGTGTTCAGGCAGCAGTCGGCCATCCGCTAACAGTCTACGGCAAAGGAGGCCAGACGCGCGGCTTCTTGGATATTCGCGACACCGTGCGTTGTGTGGAGCTGGCCATCGCCAATCCTCCTGAGCCAGGCCAGTTCCGGGTGATGAACCAGTTCACTGAACAATTTAGTGTGGAGCAGCTAGCAGTGATGGTGCAAAAGGCTGCGGCTGCCATGGGCTTGAAGGTGGAAATCCAACACCTGGAGAACCCCCGCGTTGAGCTGGAAGAGCACTACTACAACGCCAAGAACACCAAGCTTCTAGATCTGGGCCTTCAGCCTCACTACCTGTCGGATTCGCTGCTGGATTCGCTGCTTAACTTCGCCCTCAAGTACAAGGACCGGGTGGATGTGCGGCAGATTCTACCTAAGGTGAAGTGGAGAGGCTAGCCTTCTAGACAGGCCTGGGCTACACTTAGCCAGCCGCGGGCCAAGTTTTCCAGGTTATACCCCCCTTCTAGGCCAAAGACAGCCTTAGAGGTTACCTCTTTCAAGCAAAGACGGGTCATGCGACCAAAGTCTTCCGGCTCTAGCAGCATATCGGCCAAGGGATCCCCTTTGGCACAGTCAAAGCCGGCACTCACCAGCAGCAAATCGGGCTGAAAGGCTTTTAGGAAAGGCAGAACCTTCTCCTGCAAAGCTTTTTCGTAGGCCGACCAGTCGGATCCTGCAGGCAGAGGTACGTTGCAGAGGTTGCCGTGGATCCCGGTTTCCTCGGCCAGTCCTGTGCCGGGGTAGAGAGGAAACTGGTGGATGGAGGCATAGGCCAGTTGGGGATGGCGCTCCACCACCGCCTGGGTGCCGTTGCCGTGGTGTACGTCCCAATCAAAAATGGCTACCTGCCTGACCCCTGACTGCTCTAGTGCCCACAGGGCGGCGATGGCGGCGTTACTGAAGAGGCAAAACCCCATTGCCCGCTCCGGCTCAGCGTGATGCCCAGGCGGACGACACAGCACCAAAGCTGGCTGTCCTGTGGCCAAAGCCGAGGCCGCTGCAGCAATCCAGCCGCCCACTGCCCGCCGCGCTGCTTCAAAGCTGCCTGGAGAGACAACTGTATCGGCATCAAGGTAACCCCCACCTGCTGCCGCCAGCTCGGCCACCTGTTGGATATGCCGAGGCGAGTGGACCCGCTCCAGCTCCCCCAGCTCAGCCAAGGGGGGATCCCGCCACTCCAGTTGGTTGGCAAAGGGAGCCTTGTGCAGGGCTTTGAAAATAGCTTGCAAGCGGGCCGGGCGTTCCGGATGAAAGGGACCTGTATTGTGGCTAAGAAAAGTTTCGGAATAGTAAACGGGCAGCATTTAAGGCAGCGCCTTCGCAGTGTAGCTAACCCTCCTTCTACCCGTAGAACACCTCCGACATCGCTGCTCCCACGTAGGGATCTTCAAAAGAGTCCTGTTGCAGCTTCTGCTTGACCACATCCCGCACCACCGAGCGGAGCAACTCCAGTTCTGAGGGGCTAAGCTGGTCGCGGCTAGGGCATTCATCGGCAGGCAGCAACCTATAAGCAGGGGGAACCCGGTTGAGAATCTGCTGCAGCAGGGATTCCCGCTCCTTGGCGTCATGAAACACTTGCTGGTGGGGGTGCTCGGTGCAGAGTAAAGTTTCCAGTTCTGCCAATGCAAGGTACTCGATGATATTCACCAACATTTTTTCCATCAGAACTTCCCTCCTAAGAATCTCGGCCGCTTTTAAACAAGCATTAAACAAAGGGCACTAGCTCCTACTTCTCCCCTGCTCTTGCCACTGGACTTTCCCCTAAAGGCTTGACATTCAAGCCAAAGACAGATCAGCCCCCCGCTAGCGAGAAGCTGTCGTCAATTATTAACCTTGTGCTCCTGCTGGCATTACCGCCAGCGGGAAATTATCGGCGTTTTGGAAAGTGCAGAGTGGGAACTTTAACAAAGACTATAGAAACTCTTCTGCACCTGGAAACAAGGGTCTTACTACTCCTCGGCGTTTATGCTAGCACGCAACTATGTAGGAAACTGTGGAACTATTAAAAACTTTACGTGCTTCACATATTTCTTGACAGCCGACTAGGGAAAACCGGCAAAGCCCTAGTCTGAAAGGTCGACCCGCAGAGCTAGGGATCTAGCCGGCTAAAGGCAACTCAACCCGTTCGGCTTGGATCCAAAAAGACTCCAGGTCGTAGTACTCCCTTTCGTTTTGCATCATCACGTGGACGATGAGATCGGCGTAGTCAATGAGGATCCACGAGCCTGAGTCTTGACCTTCAATGCGCTGCGGTGTCCGTTGCCACTCCTCCCAAAGCCTTTCCTCAATTGCCTGGGCAATGGCGCGCACTTGCGTCAGCGAGTAGCCACTGACTAGAAGAAAGTAGTCTGCCAGTGTGGAAACCCGAGATACATCCAGCAGGACAATGTCGCCACCTTTTTTTTCTTCCGCTGCGCGAGCTGCACTCAGCGCCATGCGATAGACGGGATCCCTGGCACGGGCAGGCATGAGCTGTAGCAACTAAGACCCTCCTGAAACGACGGAAAGAACTGGAGACGCAGACCTCTGGAAATCCTTTTGATCCAAAGGATGGAGCAGGAAATAATTGCGAGTCATGAGGGTGCGTGGATGAACCACCTGATTCCGGTTTAGCAAAAATCTCAGGCTTAGATCGCAAACTCCCACCACAGCTTTAGATAAATCTACAAAAGCCAGGCGTCGCAACTGCTCCAGCTCTGGGCTGCTGCCGCGGTTGGGTTCCAGAGCATCGGCTACAAAAACCACACAACTAAGCGGATCCATGCCGGGCTGGCCTAGGGTGTGGTTGGCGATGGCCGCCAAGATCTCCGCATCCTGCACCTGAAACTGTTCCCGCGCCAACAGGGAGCCCACCTCGGCGTGGAGGATGTGGGGCTCAGCCCGTTCAATCTCGTCTAGCTCCCGCTCCCGAGCTACCCGCTGCAACAGTTGCTCCGCCGGGAAAGACTTAGCTAAGTCGTGCATCAGACCTGCCCAAGCGGCTTTCTCCTCATCCAATCCGTAGTGAGCCGCCAGTTGCCGGGCCATTGCCTCGACTCCCAAGATGTGGCGCAGGCGGGGAGGAGGCACCCGCTCCTGCAGCCAGGCCAACACCTCCTCGCGCCGCAAGGCTAGGTTAGTCATTTTGCAACTTCAACACTGCCATAAACGCCTCTTGGGGCACATCCACTGTTCCCAGTGCCTTCATGCGCTTTTTCCCTTCTTTTTGCTTTTCCAGCAGCTTGCGCTTGCGAGTTACGTCTCCCCCGTAGCACTTGGCCAAAACATTTTTGCGCAGCGCAGGGATAGTTTCGCGGGCAATGACGCGCGAGCCAATCGCCGCTTGGATGGGCACCTCAAACTGGTGGCGTGGGATGAGCTCGCGCAACTTAGCCACTAGAGACCGGCCCACCTGAAAGGCTTTGTCCCGATGCACAATCGTGGAGAGAGCGTCCACCGGCTCGCCATTGATGAGGATATCCAAGCGCACCAGATCGTCAGCCCGATAGCCCACCATTTGGTAGTCCATGCTGGCGTAGCCGCGGGTGCGAGATTTCAACTGGTCAAAAAAGTCAGTGATCACTTCCGCCAGAGGCAATTCGTACACCAGCGTCGTGCGGCCCTGAGCCAGATACCTCATATCCTTAAAGATGCCGCGCTTAGTCTCGCACAGCTCCATCACCGCGCCAACGAATTCCTCCGGCAAAATCATCTCCACGCGGACAATGGGCTCCTCAATGCTAAGGCGCTCGTTGGGAGGAGGCAGCTTGCTGGGGTTATCAACCCGGAGCACCGAGCCATTGTTGAGGGTAACTTGATAAACCACCGTTGGGGCTGTAATCACCAGGTCCAGGTCGTACTCCCGCTCTAGCCGCTCCTGAACCACCTCCATATGGAGGAGGCCCAAGAAACCACAGCGGAAGCCAAAGCCCATGGCAGGGGAGACTTCCGGCTCAAAGTGGAGAGCGGCATCGTTGAGCTTCAGCTTTTCCAAGGCCTCTTTGAGTTCGGCGTACTGATCCGAGTTGCTGGGGAAAAGTCCGCAGAACACCATTGGCTTGGCTTCTTTGTAGCCGGGCAGAGGCTCGGGAGCCCTGCGATGAACGAGGGTGATGGTGTCCCCCACGCGGGCGTGCTCAACACTCTTGATGGCAGCGGCAATGTAGCCCACTTCCCCGGCGTGGAGAGACTCAACCGGCTCTTGGTGGGGGCGCATCACTCCCAGCTCAGTAACCTCGTACTCCCGGCCAGAGGCCATGAAGCAAATCTTGTCCCCCCTTTTCACCTCCCCATCCACAATGCGCACATAGACAATCACACCCCGGTAGGGATCGTAGTAGCTATCGAAGATCAAAGCCCGCAAGGGATCCGCTACCGTATCCTGCGGCGGCGGTACCCGCTGCACAATAGCCTCGAGAATCTCTGAGATACCGAGGCCCACTTTGGCAGAGGCTAGGATTGCCCCGCTGCAGTCAAGGCCGATCACCTGCTCGATCTCGGCAATGACTCGCTCGGGGTCGGCGCTAGGCAAGTCAATTTTGTTAATGACGGGGATAATTTCCAGGTTGTTCTCCAAAGCCAGGTAAACATTGGCCAGGGTTTGGGCTTCCACACCTTGAGAAGCATCCACCACCAACAGCGCCCCTTCACAGGCAGCCAGCGAGCGGGAGACCTCGTAGGAAAAATCCACATGCCCTGGCGTATCGATGAGGTTGAGGACATAGTCCTGGCCGTCTTGGGCACGGTAGTTCATGCGGGCCGCCTGTAGCTTGATGGTGATGCCCCGCTCCCGCTCCAGTTCCATGCTGTCTAGAAGCTGCGGCTTCATCTCGCGGGCTGAGACGGTGCCGGTTGCCTCCAGCAGCCGGTCGGCAAGGGTAGACTTGCCGTGATCAATGTGAGCAATGATGGAAAAGTTGCGAATGCGGGAGACGGGGACGTCAGTCATAGAAACCCAGTCAGGGCAAAGATTTTTTACAATGCTAGCTTGTTTGTCCCTCTAGCTAAGCCAAGCTTATCCAGCAGTCGACCACTGTGGCCCGCACTCCTGGCGCAAGCAGGGCTTAGCCACCTGGGTGGGGGTGAAGGCTAGCTGACAAACCAGGGTTAAGGTTTGTTGCATAGTAGGTAGTAGGGTGCCCCTTCGCGCTACTTGGAGGCAGCCCTCTTGGCGCAAGGCTTGGGGTAGCGGGCCGTAATGACTCCCCTAGAAGAAGCGGCGGAAGCGGCGGCTAGGCTGCTGGTGTTTCGGGACATCTGCGCCCATCCCCTGGCCCTAGCCTGGCAGGAGCTCATTCAGCAGTTGATGAGCGGGGATCCCTTGCCCTGCTGGAGAGCCTATGGGCGTTGGTTTGAGCTTTTGGCCCAGCAGGGCTTGAGCTGGCGGGAGTGGCTGATCCGGGAGATCCGCTGGGCCGATAACCCTTTCTCGCGGGCGGCGCTGCAACCGCAAGGGATCCCAGCACCCCTTCTGCAAGCGGCCCGCCACGATCTCCGTTGCCTGCAAATCCTAGCCAATAGCCAGGAGACGATCGCCGAGCAAATGCAGGCGCTGGGCCTAGGGATCTCCTGGCCAGATGAAAACAGCAGCAGCTCTGGCTGGGATCCTCGCCCCTTGGCCGATTGGGGCCAGAGCCTGGAGGCCTTGATTGCCCACTACCGCCAAGCAGGGGCAGGGCTCTGTGGCCGCTATTGGGCCTTTCGCTGGGGGCCAGCAGGGCTAGAAGGGATCCCTGCTCCCGACTTGCCCGAATGGGAAGAGATTTACGGCTACGAACAGCAGAAACAGCAGCTGGCCGCCAACACCGAAGCGCTGCTGCGGGGGGATCCGGCTTTGCATGTGTTGCTCTACGGAGCGCGGGGCACCGGCAAGTCTTCGCTGGTGAAGGCGTTGTTGCGCCGCTACGGCCCGCAGGGACTGCGCCTACTGGAGCTAAGACCCAGAGACTTGATGCAGTTGCCGGAGATCTTGGCGGAGCTGCGACAGCAGGCGCTGCCCTTTGTCTTATTTGTAGACGATCTCTCCTTTGAGGCGGACGAAACCGAGTTTAAGCAGCTCAAAGTGCTCTTGGAGGGAGATCTTGTTCCACCGCCGCCCAATGTGCGCCTCTATGCCACCAGCAACCGCCGCCACCTTATCCGCGAGTTTTTTGGCGATCGTCCCAACCCCCAAGATCAAGAGATCCACGCCTGGGATACGGTGCAGGAAAAGCTGTCGCTGCGGGATCGCTTTGGCCTTACCCTTACCTTTGCCCCTTTTAGCCAAGCCGACTATCTGGCTACGGTGGAACACTTGGCGCAGCGGCTGGGCCTCTCTCAGCCTTTAGATACCTTGCGCCGCCAAGCGCTGATCTGGGCTCAGCAGCAGAACGGCTTCTCCGGTCGCACCGCCCGCCAGTTTTTGCAGGCCCTGCAGGCCGGCCTGGTGGAAGTTGGATAGCCCCAAGCCGGTGGATTTTTTCCGTTGCCGCGATTGCAAACTGCCTTGCAAGGAAGATCCGGGCTACAGCAGCCACTCGCAGGCCCGCTCTCCCACCCCTTGCAAATTCAGAGGAATGGCCACCGCCTTGCCTATGCGAGGTTTCTGGCGGGTAGCCTCAATTTCTCGCCGCACCGTTTCCCACACACCCCAAGCCTGCAGATGGGCCATCACCGACTCCAGGCGAGCCAGATACTCGACTTCCGTCAAGGGGAAAGAGGGCTGCTCTAGGTAGCGCCACATCACCAACAACACCACCCTACCCCCCAAGCGGCGCAGCTGCACGTCGTAGGAGCAGCCCCACTTCTCCCGCAGCAAAGCTTGCAACTCGGATCCCCTCATAGGTTGGCTTGGATGCATCGGCCTCCCCCTCGAGCTGCTCCTAGCTTTGCATTTCTTAATGAAATTGGCTAGGGGGCTCGGTTAGGATGGTGTCGTTTGTCAACGAACGTTAAAACTTCTCAGGCTTTCCTGACCATTATGACCGAAGCGATGAGCAACCTTGAGGCGCCCCCCATGAGCCGGCGGGTTCTCTTGAACGCCCTTCTCAGCGGCTCGGTGGGGGTGGTGGTCGTGGGTGCCCTCTACCCGGTGGTGAAGTATTTCATTCCTCCCTCTGCCGGTGGGACAGGGGAGGGGGTAATTGCCCAAGATGCCCTCGGCAGGCCAATTCGCGTCAGCGAGCTGCTAGCTACCCACGCGGCTACGGACCGCGTCCTGGCCCAGGGCTTGAAAGGGGATCCCACCTACATCGTGATCGACAATGGAGCGGTGGCTAACTACGGCCTCAACGCCGTCTGCACCCACCTCGGCTGCGTGGTGCCCTGGAATGCAGGAGAAAACCTCTTCAAGTGCCCCTGTCACGGATCCCAATATGCAGCCAATGGCAAGGTGATTCGGGGACCGGCTCCCCGTTCGTTGGAGCTAGTCAGCGTCACGGTGGACGGCGACAACATTCGCTTTAGCCCCTGGCAGGGCCCCGATTTCCGCGAGGCCTAAACGCGCCATTGCAGGGCTGGCGGTGGCGAGAGGAAAGCCTGAAGAGGGCACGGCGTTGGTCTTAGCCGGAGCGTCCACAGGCTCTCGAGGAGAGGGCGCAAAAAGCTTTTGCAGAGCTTTTGCAGATTGGAATTGCAATTTTGAGTTGAGCTTATGAAGCGAATTTTTTTCTTGGCCTTGTGTGCGCTGCTGCTAATGGTCGTAGCATCTCCGCCAGCAGCAGCCTACCCCTACTATGCCCAGATGGCCTACGATAACCCCCGCGAGGCAACGGGGAAAATTGTCTGCGCCAACTGCCACCTGAACGCCATGCCTGTCCGGGCTGAAGTGCCGCAGGCGGTTACCCCCGGTCAGGTGTTCACCATTAAAGTTGGGATTCCCTACGACCTAAGCAAGCAGCAGGTGCTAGCAGATGGCAGCAAGGGCGGCTTGAATGTTGGCGCGGTGGTGATCTTGCCAGAGGGCTTCCGCCTGGCCACCGAGGAGGAAATGACCGAAAAGCAGCGGCAGGAGACCGCTGAGACCTACATCACTCCCTACAGTGACCAGAAGCCCAACATCCTCCTGGTGGGGCCGTTGCCCGGTGAGCAGCACCAGGAAATCGTCTTCCCGGTGGTAGCCCCTGACCCGAAAGAGGATCCCTCAGTGGCTTTCATGAAATATCGGGTTTACATTGGCGCCAACCGGGGCCGTGGCCAGATCAACCCCGATGGCAGCCTCAGCAACAACAACGTCTTCCGCGCTCCCGCCACCGGCCGCCTGACCAGCATCGCCACTATCGAGTCGGATCTTAGCGACCTGCCGGCAGAGCTGGCCGCCCTGGTGCCACCCGAATACGAGTTGCCAGGCACGCGAGTGCTCAGCTTCGAAACTGAGAACGGTATCCAGCATCTGGTGGTGCCGCCGGGGCCGGAGTTGGTGGTTAACATTGGCGACAGCGTCAAAGAAGGGGATCCGGTTACCAACAACCCCAACGTGGGCGGCTTTGGCCAAGTGGAGCGGGATCTGGTGCTGCAGAGCCCGGATCGGGTGAAGTGGATGGTGGCCTTCCTGGCGGCAGTGGCTATCACTCAGCTCCTCTTGGTACTCAAGAAAAAGCAAGTGGAACTTATTCAGGCGGCAGAACTTTTGGGCTAGCCCCACCCTTCCCATTATTCCCAGCACCCCGGAACCAGCCGGGGTGTTTTTTCTAAGGAATCCTCAGCTCTCCCACCATCACCAGCACTGCCTGCCCGGCAATCTCCACCCGAGCGCCGAGATAGCGACACCAGAGCTCACCCCCCCGCGTCGAGAGCTGCCGCACCCTGAGCTCAGTTCGACCCAGCCGCTCCGACCAATAAGGCGCCAACAGACACTGGGCAGAGCCGGTTACGGGATCCTCCGGAATCCCCAAGCGGGGGGCGAAAACGCGGCAAACAAAATCCGCTCCCTCCTCTGAATCTGCTCCGGCAGCGGTAACGATTAACCCGGAGACAGGGAGCGCCTCCACCTGAGCCCAATTCGGCTGGACTTGCCGCACCTGCTGCGCCGAAGCCAGCACCGCTACCCCCATGCTGCCGCGGTACAACTCTAGAGGAGGGATCCCCAAGGCCGCCGCCACCTGTTCTTGCGCTTCCAGCCAAGGTTGGGGAGTCTGGGAGGGGAAATCCATCGCTAGCCGCTTTCCTTGCCGCCGCACCAACACCTGGCCACTGCGGGTGGAGAAGGCCACCTCCTGAGCTTCTGGGTGAACTTCGCTCAAGAGCACATGGGCAGCAGCTAGGGTGGCGTGCCCACAGAGATCCACTTCCGTTGTGGGGGTAAACCAGCGCAGGCTGTAGTGGGGGAGGCCATCCCAGGATCCCTGGGGCAGCAAAAAAGCTGTTTCCGACAGATTGTTCTCTGCCGCAATTGCCTGCAACAGCTCCTGCGGCAGCTCCTGGGACAGCAAGCAAACCGCTGCCGGATTGCCCCTAAAGGGCACTGCCGTAAAGGCATCCACCTGAAACAAGGGAATTCGCACCGCCTCTCCTCCCCCAAAAGGCGCAGAGGAAGTCGGGAGATCCACACCCAACCGCCTCGTCTGTCGTTGCAGCTATTGTCAGGCTGCAGAGCTGACTGATAAACTAGCACTCGGAAGCCGAGAGTGCTAAAGCCTCAACGGATGCAAGTTTAGTTGACTCCTCAATCACCCTTTGACTTCCTGCCATAGGCATCACGGAGGACACTTGGTATGGCTGCAGTAACGCTGAACGTCTCTACGCTAAAGCCGCTGGGCGACCGTGTGCTGGTGAAAGTTGCTCAGCAGGATGAGAAAACCGCAGGCGGGATCTTTTTGCCTGACACTGCCAAAGAGAAACCCCAAGTAGGGGAAGTGGTTGCGGTCGGTCCTGGCAAGCGCAATGACGATGGCAAGGTTATTCCAATAGAGCTGAAAGTAGGCGACAGAGTGCTCTACTCCAAGTACGCCGGCACGGAGGTGAAGCTGGGTACCGAGGAGTATGTGCTGCTAGCTGAGCGGGACATCCTTGCCATTGTTCAGTAGTTCTAGCAAGAGGCAGCAAGTGCTGTAAAAGAGACCAACTGCTGCTAGCTTCTAGCTTATCCTTCGTTGGCTGACCGTTGGAGGTTGACTATGGCTAAGTCGATTATTTTCAGCGAAGAAGCCCGTCGCGCTCTTGAACACGGCATGGACATTTTGGCAGAGGCCGTAGCCGTTACCCTTGGCCCCAAAGGGCGCAACGTGGTGCTGGAGAAAAAATTTGGCGCACCCCAGATTGTTAACGATGGGGTAACCATTGCCAAAGAAATTGAGCTGGAAGACCACATTGAAAACACGGGAGTTTCTCTCATCCGTCAAGCTGCCTCTAAAACCAACGACATCGCTGGCGACGGCACCACTACAGCTACGGTCTTGGCCCACGCCATGGTGAAAGAAGGGCTCAAGAACGTGGCTGCTGGCGCCAACCCCATTGCCCTCAAGCGCGGCATTGACAAGGCGGTGAAGTTCCTAGTGGACAAAATTGCTGAACATGCCCGCCCAGTAGAAGACTCCAAAGCCATTGCCCAGGTGGCGGCCATTTCCGCTGGCAACGATGAGGAAGTGGGCCGCATGATTGCCGAGGCCATGGAAAAAGTGGGCCGCGAGGGGGTGATCTCCCTAGAAGAAGGCAAGTCCATGACCACCGAGCTGGAAGTGACGGAGGGGATGCGCTTTGACAAAGGCTACATCTCCCCCTACTTCGTCACTGACACGGAGCGGATGGAGGCGGTTCTGGAGAACCCCTACGTCCTGATCACCGACAAGAAGATTACCCTGGTGCAAGACCTGGTGCCGGTTCTGGAGCAAGTGGCCCGCGCCGGTCGTCCGCTGCTGATCATTGCCGAAGACATTGAGAAGGAAGCCCTGGCCACCTTGGTGGTGAACAAGCTGCGGGGCGTGCTGAGCGTGGTGGCGGTGAAAGCGCCCGGCTTTGGGGATCGCCGCAAGGCCATGCTGGAGGACATCGCCATCCTCACCGGCGGCGAAGTGATTAGCGAGGAGCGCGGCCTGAAGCTGGAGAATGCGCGTCTTGAGTCCTTTGGCTCGGCTCGCCGCGTCACGGTAACCAAAGACCACACCACCATTGTGGCGGAGGGCAACGAAGCGGCGGTGAAAGCCCGTTGCGAGCAAATCCGTCGCCAAATTGAAGAGACCGACTCCACCTACGACAAAGAAAAACTGCAAGAGCGCCTGGCCAAGCTAGCTGGCGGTGTGGCGGTGATTAAAGTGGGCGCGGCCACCGAAACGGAAATGAAGGATCGCAAGCTGCGCCTGGAAGATGCCATCAACGCCACCAAGGCGGCAGTAGAAGAGGGGATCGTCCCCGGCGGCGGCACCACCTTGGCCCACCTAATCCCGGTGGTTACGGAGTGGGCGCAGGCCAACCTGTCTGGCGATGAGCTGGTGGGGGCTATGCTGGTGGCCCGTGCTCTGGGCGCTCCGCTGCGCCGCATTGCCGAGAACGCCGGCCAGAACGGCTCGATTGTGCTGGAGCGGGTGAAAGAGAAGCCCTTCACGGTGGGTTACGATGCCCAAAACGACGCCTATGTGGATATGTTCGAAGCGGGTATCGTTGACCCAGCCAAAGTCACCCGCTCTGCCCTGCAAAACGCTGCCTCGATTGCCGGCATGGTGCTCACCACCGAAGCTATTGTGGTGGACAAGCCCGAACCCAAGAACAACAAGCCAGCTGGCGGTGGCGGCGGCGCGGATGACTACGACTACTAATCCTCCGGCCCGAAGAGGCGGCAGCTTCTCCAGTTAGCAGAGAGTCTGCTGCCTTGCCAGGGCAAAGCTGACTGCTTTTGGGATCCCAGGTGGGATCCCTTTTCCTTCTCCCAGGGGGCCCAGAGGAGAAGGCAGCGTGGCACGGTTAGTCTGCATTGGCCTAGATCTGGCCTGGTCAGCCCGCAACCCTTCGGGGGTGGCGACGCTGGAGGTGGAGATTCGGGATCCCGCCATTCAAAACCTGACAGGCTGCCTGCTGGACAGCCGCCTCCTGGGGACCAATGAGGAAATTGTGGACTACATCCAAGCCCAAGCTAGAGGGGATCCCTGCCTGGTGGCAGTGGATGCCCCCTTGCGCGTTCCTAACTTGAGGGGCCAGCGGCAGGCAGAAGCCGAGCTCAACCGTGTGTTTCGACCCTACGCTGCTGGCGCTCACCCGGCCAACCGCCGGCTTCTGGAAAGAAATGGCCAGGTGCGAGGAGAAGCGCTGGTGCAAGCCCTCGCCCGCTATGGCTTTCAGGAGCAGGCCAGCATCGAGCAGGGGCGCTTGGCCCGTCAGGTTACTGAAGTCTTCCCCCACAGTGCCATCGTGAGCCTGTTTGGCCTTAGCCGCAGCCTCCCCTACAAGGCGCGTCCCCGCCGCAGCTGGCAGGAGCGAGAACAGGCCTGGCGGCTGTACCAGCAACATCTGCGCGCCTTGGCCAGCACCGATCCCTCTCTGCAGGGCCACGAGCCCCTGCTCCAAGTGGAGGTGGGATCCCTTAGAGGCCGCCAGCTCAAAAACTACGAAGACCAAGTCGATGCCTTGATGTGCGCCTACATCGCCCTCTACGGCTTCCGCTGGGGATCCCAGCGCTGCCACAGCTTCGGAAGTCTGCAGGAAGGGCACATCTTCACACCCCTGCCCAAGAGGCTAGTCGACCCCAAAACTTTCTCTGGCTTTAGAGACCTCCTTGGCGGCATGATTAATTAAGGGATCCTCTTGCTAAAGAGGAAAGAAATGAACGTCCAACTGGGCCGCAATCGACAGGCAAGACGGGCTTACGGACTGGATGAGATTGCGCTGGTGCCGGGCAGGCGAACCCTGGATCCCAGCCTGGTGGATACCCACTTCACTATAGGAGGGATCCAACGACCCATCCCCATCATTGCCAGCGCCATGGATGGCGTGGTGGATGTCAAGATGGCGATTTTGCTCTCCAAGCTGGGGGCTTTTGGAGTGCTGAACCTAGACGGGATCCAAACTCGCTACGCGGATCCCGACGAGGTGCTGGAGCAGATTGCCGCCGTTGGCAAAGACGAGTTCGTCCCCCTGATGCAGCGCCTCTACAGCGAGCCGGTCAAGCCAGAGCTAATCCAAGAGCGCATTCGCCAGATCAAAGCTGCCGGCGCCATTGCTGCCGCTAGCTGTGTGCCCGCCCACGCTGCCCAATACGGCCCCCTGGTCGCGGAAGCGGGGGGGGATCTGTTTTTCGTCCAGGCCACTGTGGTTTCCGTCCACCACAAGGTGCCTGAGGGCATGCAAAAGCTCGATTTGGCCCAGTTCTGCCGCTCTATGCCCATTCCCGTAGTGGTGGGCAACTGCGTCACCTACGAGGTGGCCCTAGAGCTAATGCAAGCAGGAGCAGCGGGGGTCCTGGTGGGCATCGGCCCGGGGGCCGCTTGCACCTCCCGCGGCGTGCTGGGGGTGGGGGTGCCACAGGCTACCGCGATTGCCGACTGTGCTGCCGCCCGCGACCAGTTCCTGGCCGAAACCGGCACCTACGTTCCCATCATCGCCGACGGCGGCCTGGTTACCGGGGGTGACATTTGCAAAGCCATTGCCTGTGGGGCCGATGCAGTGATGATCGGATCCCCTTTGGCCCGCGCCTATGAGGCGCCCGGTCGCGGCTTTCACTGGGGTATGGCCACTCCTAGCCCCGTCTTGCCCCGCGGCACCCGCATCCGCGTGGGATGCACCGGCACCCTGGAAGAAATCTTGTGCGGCCCCGCCCGCCTCGATGACGGCACCCACAACCTCTGGGGTGCTCTGCGCACCAGCATGGCTACCCTGGGCGCTGCCAACCTCAAGGAAATGCAGCAGGTGGAGATCTGCATTGCCCCTTCCCTGCTCACCGAGGGCAAGGTGTACCAGAAAGCCCAGAGCCTGGGCATGGGGAGATAGCGCCCGCCAATGCTAAACTCAGTAGCCGGGATCCCCAAGGGCGGTTAGCTCAGCGGTAGAGCGCCTGCCTTACAAGCAGGATGTCACTGGTTCGAGTCCGGTACCGCCCATCCTCATCCAGGCTGGCAGCTTGGGGGATACACCCGCTAGCCAGGGCCGGATCCCTGGGGTAGAGTAATGGGTGTGGAGCCTGAATTATCTAGCCCTGGGGATCTCGCATTGAGTCTGGCTCAAAAAGTGTGTAAAGTGGTAGACGGTATGGACTGGGGCTGTACTATGTTGTTCTTCTAAAGTCCGCAATTGTCAGGCTCGCTCTCGAGGTAGACGGCCTGTTACTTCTAGAAGGCACTGCTACAGCCAAGACAGGTGTGAGGACAGAGAACAAGGAGAGAAACATGCCCGCAAAACACGCGAACTACTGGAAAACGCTGCTGGCTGGGACTCTAGGTGCAGCGGCAGTCTTGACCCCTGGGGTGGCCTATGCCCAAGCGACGGGGCCTGTCACCTCCATCTCTGAACTTTCGGATGTGCAGCCTACTGACTGGGCTTTCCAGGCGCTGCAATCTCTGGTCGAGCGTTACGGCTGTATTGCCGGCTACCCCGACCGCACCTTCCGCGGCAACCGGGCCATGACCCGCTATGAGTTTGCCGCTGGGATGAACGCCTGCTTGGATCGCATCAACGAGCTGATCGCTGCTGGGCTGGCCGACAAGGTTTCCAAAGAGGACTTGGCTACGCTGCAGCGGCTGCAGGAGGAGTTTGCGGCTGAGCTGGCGGCTCTACGGGGGCGGGTAGAGGCAGCAGAGGCCGATATTAACGACCTCAAAGGCAAGGTCTTCAACCCGGTTACCAAGTTGAATGCCGAGGTGATTACGGCTATTCTGGGCAGCGCCCTGACAGAGGATCGGGTTGTTGGGGGAAGGGTTGTGGCTGAGCAGGACCAAGCCAACATGACCCTGCCCTATCGGGTGCGGCTGAACTTCGACGCCTCCTTTGCTGGCCGCGACCGTTTGCGCATCCGCCTGCAGGCTCGCGATGCGGTAACCGCCTTCTTCTCTGGGGATCCAGGCGTTGGCTTCCAAGGGGGTGGCGGTGGCACCTTCACACTGGCCCAGTTGCTCTATCAGTTCCCTGCCTTTGACCGCGCTGCCACCATCTACGCCGGCATCACGGGCACAGGGGTGTCCAGCGTCCTTCAATACAGCGTTCCCTTCGACGCCCTTTCTGAATTTGCCGACCTTCCCAAATCCACGGGAGATGTGCCTAGTGGAACGCTGTTTGGCTTCCGCTATCGTCTCAGCGACCAGCTTCGCTTAGCCTACGCCTACAGCACTCGCGGCGCCCAGGACTTAGGCAGAGGCTTTGGTGACAGCGGTTTGACGGGCAACGACAGCGCTCACACGGTGGAGCTGGGCTTTTTGCCTACAAAAGAGCTGGAGTTCTACCTGCAGTTTGCTACCACCTATCTGCAGGATGCCACAAAAGGCCCCAGCTTCTTGGCCACCGGCAGTAACCTCTTCCGAGGGCCGCTGCGCCGGAATGAGGTAACCACCTCTGCGCAGGTCAATGCCTTTACGGTGGCCGCTAAGTGGGATGTAAGTCCACGGATTACGGTGTCCGGCTGGTTCACCGCTGGCAATGTCGATTACAACCTGCCTAATGTGGTACCGGCTGGCACTATCGATCCAGGTGACGAAGGCTTCAACGGCTGGCTGTTTGGCTTTGTCTTCCCGGATCTGTTCGTGGAGGGTGCCAAAGGTGGTGTGGTCTTCGGCCAGCCAATCGTGACCACTGACAATTCTGGCGTGTGGGATACCCGCCCCTTCGTAGTGGACGTCTACTACAGCTTCCCGGTCAATGAGTACATTACCTTGACACCTGCTGCCTATTTTGTAAGCAACCCCAACGGCGGCAGGCCAGGAGACAACGACCCAACCATTGGTGTGGGCGCTCTGCGGGCAGTGTTTACCTTCTAACCCCTTGCTGTCCTGCCTAGGTTAAAAACAACTTAGGGATCCGCGGCGACGGATCCCTTTTTTGCTTCCCAAGCCTTGCCGCTCTGAAAGACTTATACAACGCTGGACAAAAGCGGACTTTTGCTCCAGGTTGACGCTTTCTTCCTGCTTTCACGACCCGTAGCTAGTGGCAGAGTTTACCCCTACCACCCCGCCAGAGGGATCTCCACAGGCGTCACTTCCCCGCGAGCTGCAGGTAGGTGCTACGAGCCCCCATAAGGCACACCGGCTAAAGACGGAGCCAACTTTAGCCTAGGCAAAGTGCCTACCAGAAAAGATGTACTCGCAAGCCTACTAGCTCAGCCCATCTCCGTCAAGGCAGGAGGTTGGTCATGCCACAAAGTGGCTGATTGTCCAGTGAATCAAGGACTAGAGGAGAGCCCTCGCCCTGGGATCCATTGAGGAAGTTGGAGGGGGCGCCGGGAAGCTAGGGGTTACAAAAAGGGCACTAAGCCGGATCTGCCCAGGTCTCTGCCACAGGCTCGGTGTGGGTGTGGGAACAGCGGGCACAGCCATACACCCATGCCTTGGTTACAGGGGTGGGAGCACCACACTGGCCGCAGGGCAAGCCTGCCAGGGGGCGGATGCGCCAGTAGCCGGGAGTGCCGCAGGCTGGGCAGAGGCTTTGGGCTTTGGCAATGAGGTTTTGGGTGGCTGCCGCGATGACCTGCAGGCGGGTTGGGTTGTACAGGGCCCGCATGTCGGTTTCCAGGTGCAGCCCCTGCTGCCGGGCCAGCAGCTCCTCCACCACCTGCCTCAGGGTTGCTTCGTCTTGGATCCCTTTGTGGATTTGGGGGTTTTCCGGCTGGTCGAGGGCGATCAGGGCATGCTCGGGGGAACCAACTTTTTGGGCAAAGTCAAGCGCTTCCGCAAAACTTTGCACCCAGCGATGGCTGAAATTGGTTGGGGTACTTTCTGCATAGCCCATCAGCTCCAAGGGATCCGCGCCGGATTCAAAAACCTTGAGCATGACCCATTCCTGGTTCCAAGGCATCCAAGGGATCTGGGGATGGGGGCCGAAGGATCCCTCGCTGGCCGAAACCAAGGGGGCAGGGTAAGCTTGGCGGGCTCTCTCGATCTTTAGACGTAGGGTGTGGAGGGGATCCCCTGGCCGGGGGCGCTCCCGCGAGAAGGTGCCGAATTGGTCGGTGCCTAGAGGTATCACCTGCACCTGGATCCCCAGATGCTCGGCCAAGAGAGGGGCAATCACCTCCTCTTTGCGATGCAGGGTTGCCAAGTAGGCAATCCGACCCTTCCAGTCCATAGAGGTGCTGCAAAAAGCCTACAGCTTTTGTCCTCGGGCAAGTCGAGATGGCTCAAACTAGGGGGCTGGGTTTTGCCGCCAAGCCCAAGTGGGCAACGGCCTCGGCCAAAGCGGCCTCTCGGCTTTCCACAAACCGCTCCGCCGGTAGGGGCAAACGTAGGCTTTCCAAGCGCTGCCGGATGCGGCCTCTGGCGCCGACGATCCACACCTGTTTGCCGCGATCTAGGGCCTCGCGAATGGCATTTTCCAGGGAGAGGGTCGCCGAAACCCCCAGCATCGGCACATCCGATAGGTCCACCACCAAAGCTTGGCAGGAGGCTACCGCCTGATATTGGCGGGAAATGGCCTGGGAAACCCCGAAGATCATCGGGCCGCTCAAGTAAAACAACAGCACCTGGCCGCGGCCCTGGCGCAGCAATTCCTTTTCCCGCGGGGTGAGGTCTACGGCATCGTCCGCATCGGTAATGGCTTTCACCTCTTCCGACTGAAGCTCGCTCAGGCGCTGGATGGTGAGCAAGTTGGCCACGAACACCCCCACTCCCACGGCGGCGATGAGATCCACAAACACGGTCATGAACATCACCCCGTACATAATGGCTGCCCCTTTGAGGGAGAGGCGGTGGGCCCGCTTCAGGAAGCTCCAGTCGAGGATGTCCACCCCCACCTTGAAAGCAATCCCCGCCAGCACGGCCATCGGGATCCCTTGGGTCAGGGGAGCGGCAAACAGCACCACCATCAAGAGGATGAGGGCGCGGAGGATACCGGCCAAGGGAGTACGTCCCCCCGACTGGATATTTACCACCGTGCCCATGGTGGCGCCGGCCCCCGGCAAGCCCCCCAGGAAGCCAGAGACCAGGTTGGCAATTCCCTGCCCAATCAGCTCTTGGTCAGAGTCGTGGCGGGTGCGCGTGAGGTTGTCGGCAATCACCGCCGTCAAGAGGGTATCGATGCAGCCCAGCATGCCCAGCACCACCCCGTCCAACACCAGGCTGGCCAAGGCAGCAAAGGGCAGCTGCGGCCATTGCACCTGCGGCAAGCCGGTGGGGATGGGGCCAATGCGCCGCAAATCCCAATCCGCCATGAACAAGCTGGCCACCAACGTTCCCAACACCAGGGCCACCAGCTGGGGCGGCACCGCCCGCCGCCAAGGCTTGGGATAGCCAAAAAGGATTGCCAGCGTTAGCAGACCTAACCCCAGTTCCGGCACCTTGAGGTTGAGCAGGTAGGTCGGCAGGTTCCGCACGGCCCCGATGACTCCCCCCTGGCTAGCGTGGCCCAACAGCGGCGGGATCTGCAGCAAAATCATGATCCAGCCAATCCCCGACATAAAGCCAGAGATAACGCTATAGGGCATGAGGGTAATGTATTTGCCCAGCTTCAGGGATCCAAACACGATCTGAAACAGCCCCCCCAGCATGACCACCGTGAAGGCCGGCGCCAGCCCCTGCTCGGGATAGCGGGCGGTAACCTTGGCAATGACTGCTGTCATCATCACCGTCATCGGCCCGGTGGGCTCGGAGATGAGGGTGGGGGTACCGCCGAACAGGGCCGCAAAAAAGCCCACACACACCGCCCCGTAAAGACCTGCCACTGGCCCCGCCCCGGAAGCTACTCCAAAGGCTAGGGCCATTGGCAAGGACACAATTGCCGTCGTCAGGCCACCGAAGAGATCCCCGCGCCAGTTTTCTAGACTTAAACGCTGACGCCAGCCCCTTAGAAGATTGCCTCCGCCAGCCTGTACCATACCTTGCCACTCTCAACGCTATAGGCAGCCTATCATTGAGGGTTACCCTAAGGCTAAGTTAGAGAATAGACTTTTACCTATGAACTTCTTCAGGGATCCCCGAGCAGCCTCGGCGGGAAGCTCCTCACAAGGCCGATGGTAGACTGAGACTAGGGCTACCTTGCCTGCGTCAAGCTAACTGGCATTCTTCCCATCCCATGAGCGACAATGAGTTGGCCGCGCGCATCATCTCCACTGACCTGCAGCGGGAGATGACGCAGTCCTACCTGGAATACGCCATGAGCGTTATTGTCGGGAGGGCTTTGCCAGACGCGCGGGATGGCCTCAAGCCGGTGCATCGTCGCATCCTCTATGCCATGTACGAGTTGGGCCTGACGGCGGATCGGCCCTTTCGCAAGTGCGCTCGGGTGGTGGGGGATGTAATCGGGAAATACCATCCCCACGGGGATCAGGCAGTTTACGAGGCCCTGGTGCGCATGGCCCAGGATTTCTCCATGCGGGAGCGCCTGGTGGATGGGCACGGCAACTTCGGCTCCATTGACAACGATCCGCCAGCGGCCATGCGCTACACCGAGTGCCGTCTCACGGCCTTTGCCCAAGAAGCCCTGCTGCAGGACCTCGACGCCAACACCGTTGACTTTGTCGACAACTACGACGGATCCCAGCAAGAGCCGCTGGTGCTGCCGGCGCGGATCCCGCAGTTGCTGCTGAACGGCTCTTCCGGTATTGCCGTGGGCATGGCCACCAACATTCCCCCCCACAACCTGGGAGAGCTGGTGGACGGCCTGATTGCCCTCATCGAAAACCCCAACCTGAGCAGCCTGGAGTTAATGCAGTGGATCCCTGGGCCAGACTTTCCCACGGGCGGGCTGATCCTGGGCCAGGAGGGCATCCGCGAAGCCTACGCCACCGGGCACGGCTCCATCACGCTGCGCGGCGTGGCCACCATCGAAACCCTCGAGCAGCCGGGCCGGCCGGCGCGGGAGGCCATTGTCATCACCGAGCTGCCCTACCAGACCAACAAGGCAGCCATGATTGAAAAAATTGCCGAGTTGGTTAATGAGAAAAAACTGGAGGGCATTGCCGACATCCGCGACGAGAGCGACCGCAGGGGCATGCGGGTAGTCATTGAGCTGAAGCGGGATGCCCAGCCCCAGGTGGTGCTCAACAACCTCTACAAACAGACCCCCCTGCAGACCAGCTTTGGGGTCAACATGCTGGCCATCCTCAACGGCAGGCCCTGCACCTTGACGTTGCGGGACGCGCTCCAGACTTTTCTGGACTTTCGGGTAGAGCTCATCGAGCGGCGCACCCGCCACGAGCTGCAGAAAGCCGAGGAGCGAGCTCACCTGTTGCAGGGGTACCTTGTGGCTTTGGGGCAGCTGGATCGGGTCATTGCTCTCATTCGGGAAGCAGCTGATCCTGCCACCGCCCGAACCGAGCTGCAGAGCCAACTGGGGCTAAGTGAAGTGCAGGCCGAAGGCATCCTCCAAATGCAACTGCGCCGCCTCACGGCCCTGGAAGCCGAGAAGATCCAGGCCGAGCACGAGGACTTGCTGCGGCAAATTGCCGATTTGCGGGACATTCTCACGCGGCGGGAACGGGTGATGCAGATTATCCGCGAGGAGCTGTTGCAGCTCAAAGCCCGCTTTGGGAGCCCGCGCCGCTCCCGCTTTTGCCTGGAGGACAGTGAGCTGGAGGTGGCCGATCTCATCGAAAACCGCGAGATGGTCATCTTCCTCACGGAACAGGGCTACATCAAGCGCATGGACCTCGAAGAGTTTCGGGTGCAAGGACGAGCTACCCGCGGCAAGGCTGGCGCCCGCATCAAAGAAGACGATGCCATTGCCCAATTTTTTGCCTGTTGCAGCCACGACACCCTTCTCTTTTTCACCAATCAGGGGGTGGCCTATACTCTGCCCGCCTACCAGATCCCCCAAGGGAGCCGCACCGCCCGCGGCAGTGCCATTGTCCAGTTGCTGCCGCTGAGCCGGGAAGAGCGGGTTACCTCGATGGTGCCCGTAGGCGAGTTTAGCGAGGACGAATACCTGGTGATGCTCACGCGCAGGGGGTACATCAAAAAAACGGCCCTCAGCGCCTTTGCCAACGTTCGCTCCAATGGCCTGATTGCCATTTCTCTTGAAGAAGGTGACGAGTTGTGCTGGGTGCGCCGTGCCCGCCCGGCTGACGACGTGGTCATGGCAACTCGCCAGGGCATGGGCATTCGCTTCCGGGCTGACGACGAGCAACTGCGTCCCCTGGGGCGGCCGGCTCGCGGTGTGCGGGCCATTACCCTCAACGCCGGCGACGCCATCGTCAGCATGGATATTCTCTCTGCCGAGTCGGTGAGGGCTGCTGAGCAAGAGGGAGAGCGGCTAGCCAATCCCTGGGTGCTGGTCATCACCAAGGAAGGTCGGGGCAAGCGCTTGGCCATTGACCATTTCCGCCAGCAAAACCGTGGCGGCAAGGGGGTGATCGCCACCAAGTTCCGCCAGGCGTCGGATGAGCTAGCGGCCCTGCGCATCGTCAATGCCGAGGACGAGATCCTCTTGGTCACTGCCAGGGGCATGGTCATGCGCCAGCTGGCTAAGGCCATTCCTGCCCAGTCCCGCGAGGCAACGGGTGTGCTGGTGCAGCGCCTGGATCCCGAGGACAGCATCGTCGGGGTAACCGTGGTGCCGGCCTCATTTGTCGGGGATCCCTCGCCCTAGAGCTCCGGCTGCTTTTAGGTACGGCATTTGCCGCCTCAAAAGGGTGGGATCCCGTACCGAGGGCGGCAAGGTGTAGGTGGTAAGCTGGGCATAGCCCAAATTGGGGGAGCGGCAAGAGCCTGACGGATCAGGCAAGCCATCCCGTTGGGCTTTAGTTGCTGTGTTTGGGGAGCTTGGTAACTCCATGTCCAGCCCAATCAACTTCATTCCTGGCTTTGAGGCTGTGCCAACGCCTAGCCCCAACAACCGGCTCTGGCAATACCTGCAGGCGCAGGATCCCAGCGTTTTTCAGGATATTGCCCGCAATTCTTCTCCAGAAGTGCTAGAGATCTTGGGCTATAACATCCGCAGCCTGCTGGGCAGTCTGCCGTCCGACCAATTTGGCGTTCAAATCGTTACCAACCGTGAAAGTTTGGCAAAGATGCTCTCTGGAGCGATGATGGGGGGCTATTTTCTGCGGGTGATGGAGCAGCGCCTGGCCCTGGAGCAGTCTCTGGGCAACTCACCCGCTGCCATCGACGCCTCCCAGGCCTCCAGCGCGGATCAACCTTCGCCAGCAGAAGGCGAAAGCGCTCAGTAGCCGGGGGCTAGGCTTTGTCGGCCCGCAGCTCAGTCCACCCTCTGGTGCCACCAAGGACATTCAAGGCATCCCAGCACAGCCGCCCGCTGCGGCGAATTTTAGTCTGCCCGGATAGCTTCAAGGGATCCCTGACGGCTAAGGCCGCCGCAGAGAGCATCTCCCGGGGCCTCCGCCAGGTCTTGCCCGAGGCGGAGGTGGAGCTGCTCCCCCTAGCCGATGGGGGAGAGGGCACGCTGGAAGTATGGCTAGCGGCGCTAGGGGGCGAGAAGAAAGGCCTATGGGTCACTAGCCCCCTAGGGGATCCCGTCTGGGCCGAGTACGGGGTGGCAGGGAAGCGGGCGCTGCTGGAAATAGCCCAGGTGGCGGGCCTGACCTTGCTACCCCCCGAGCGGCGGGATCCTACCCGCACCACCACCTACGGTCTGGGGGAGTTGGTGCGGGTTGCCTGTCGGGAGCCCGTTGCCGAGATCTGGATAGGGCTGGGGGGATCCGCCACCGTGGATGCAGGAGCAGGCATGGCCCAAGCCTTGGGCTATCGCCTCTTGGATGAAGCGGGGGATCCTCTTGCCTGGGGCGGGGGAGAGTTGGCCCGGCTGGCACGCATCGAGCCACCTGAGCAGCCGGTCTGGCAGGGCAAGCGCATCCGCAGCCTCTGCGACGTGCAAAATCCCCTCACCGGCCCGCTGGGGGCAGCCGCCGTCTTTGCCCCTCAGAAGGGAGCCACCCCCCAGCAGGTGCAGCAATTGGAGCAAGCGCTGCAGCGTTGGGCTGAAGTGGTCAAGCGCGACCTGGGTCGGGCAGTGGAGGGGATCCCTGGTGCTGGCGCTGCCGGTGGGTTAGGAGCAGGGCTGGTGGCCTTTTTGGGGGCCACCCTGGAGTCCGGGATCCAGCTTTTGGCTCAGCAGTTGAACCTGGCGGAGCGCATCCGTCGCTCTGATCTCGTGGTCACCGGCGAGGGCCGCTTTGACGAACAAAGCACCATGGGCAAAGTGGTAGGGGTGGTGCTGCAGCAGGCTAGGGCAGCCCAGAAGCCTCTCTTGATTCTCTGTGGCCAGGCCTCCCCCGCCGCCCGCACCGACTTGGCAGTCGAGTCCCACCCCATCCGGGTAGGCGCTCTCTGTGACTGGATCCCGGATGTAGCTGAAGCCCAGCGCCAGGCCAGCCATTACCTAGAGCAGCTGGCTGCTCAAGAGTTGCGGACCTTTTGCCAGCTATAATGCTTGAATCGTAACTCTAGGAAGCCATGGCCAGAATTGAGTTTTCTCCCGGCATTGAGGAAGTACCCACCCAGGTACGGCTGCTGAAATCCAAGACTGGCAGCCGGGGATCTGCCATTTTTCGCTTCGAGGAGTTGAAGACAGATACGCAAAACATCCTCGGCATGCGGATGATTGACGAGGAGGGGGAGCTAACTACCCGCAACATCACGGCCAAGTTCCTCAACGGGGAATTCAAAGCCCTGGAGGTAGTCTACGACATGGAAACCGAAGCCGAGTGGGAGCGCTTCCTGCGCTTTATGGAGCGCTTCTCGGCAACTCACCAGATGGGCAGGGCCTAAATTCTGCCGGACTGGTGTTTGGCCTTGGATCCCCTCGCCTCTTCAACCGAGGGCTGCGGTAGCGGGGGGCGGCGCTTGTGCCAGTCAGTGCTCTGCTCGTAGGCATAGGCCACCCGCAGCACCTTGCTCTCTTGCAAGACGTTGCCGATGATCTGCAGGCCAATGGGCAGGCCGTCGGCAAAGCCACAGGGCAAGCTCAGCGCTGGCAAGCCCGCCAAATTGACGGGGATTGTCATCAGGTCGCACAGGTACATGCTCAAAGGATCCGCCCGCTCCCCCGCTTTGAAGGCTGGCGTGGGGGTGGTGGGGCTGACCAATACGTCCACCTTCTCAAAAGCCCTGAGGAAATCCTGCTTGATTAGGGTGCGCACCTTTTGAGCTTTTAGGTAATAGGCGTCGTAGTAGCCGGCTGAGAGGGCATAGGTGCCAAGCATAATGCGCCGCTTCACCTCCGGCCCAAAGCCACGGGCGCGCGTCTTGCCATACATAGCCAAGAGGGAGTCGGCAGGCTCCCGCAGGCCGTACTTGACCCCGTCGTAGCGGGCCAGATTGGAAGAAGCTTCCGAAGGGGCAATGATGTAATAGGTAGCCAGGCCATAGCGAAAGCTGGGACAGTCAATCTCCAGGATCTCGGCCCCCAGCTCCTCTAGGTGTTGGATGGCTGCTTGCACGGCAGCGCGGGTCTCTTCCCCACACCCTTCTCCCAGCAGGTCGCGGATGACTCCAATCTTGAAGCCTTTGATCTCGGGGATCAGGGCCTGGCTATAGTCCGGGATCTCCACCCTAAGGCTAGTGGAGTCCAGGGGGTCGTGGCCGGCAATCCCCTGCAGCAGCAGGGCCACATCCTCCACCGTGCGCCCAAAGGGCCCCACCTGATCCAAAGACGAGGCAAAGGCCACTAGCCCATAGCGGGAGACCAGCCCATAGGTAGGCTTGAGGCCGACCACGCCACAAAAAGCTGCCGGCTGGCGGATCGATCCCCCCGTATCGGATCCCAAGGCCACCACCGCTTGGTCTGCCGCCACCGCTGCTGCCGACCCCCCCGAGGATCCCCCCGGCACCCGCGTCAGATCCCAGGGGTTGGCCGTGCGCTGAAAGGCCGAGTTTTCCGTGGAGCTGCCCATGGCAAACTCGTCCAGATTGGTCTTGCCCACCATCACCATGCCGGCTGCTGCCAGCCGCGCCGTCACCGTCGACTCGTAGGGTGGAATGAACCCCTCCAGGATCCTGGAAGCGCAGGTGGTGCGGATCCCTTGGGTGCAGAGGTTGTCCTTGACAGCCAAGGGGATCCCGGCCAAAGGGCCGATCTCCTCCCCGGCGCGAATGCGGGCATCCACGGCTCTAGCTTGTTGCAGGGCCAGCTCCTCCGTGACGGTAATGAAGCTCTTAAGCTGCGGCTCCAGTTGGTGCAGGCGATCTAGGTATTCGCGGGCAATCTCCTCGGCAGAGCGCTCTTTGGCTACCAACTGGCGGTGGAGGGTGCGGATGACAGACATAGACCAACTTGCAAGGAAGGGCAAATGCCAATTGGAGGGCTTGGGCTACCGCCGTTCCAAAAAGTCGCGGCGCAGATCTCGGATCTCTTGCCGCATCTCTCTCATCTCTTTCGCCATCTCGTCAGTGCGGCGCTCCAGCGCTTCCGTGCGGCGTTCCAGGGCTTCGGTGCGGCGCTCAATAGCCCGGGTGCGCTCGTCAAAGCGATCCAGGGCCTCGCGGAAAAACTGCGCCAGCATCGCCTGTCCTTCCCGCAGCTCTTGAATCAAAACCTGCTGGTTCTGCTGGACAAGGCGCAGCTCCCGCTGGGCAGCTTGCAACTCTTTTTGGGAGGCTTGCAGCTCTCTTTGGGAGGCTTGCAACTCTTGGATGGCTTGAATCAGCCACTGTTCTTGCTCAGGTGTCATGGTTACTGAAGCACTACGGAATAAGGAAATCCTACCACCCCTCTCTTGCTGGGAGAGGGGCCAGGGGTGAGGGCGATGGAGAGTAGGGAACTCGAATCCCTGACCTCTGCGGTGCGATCGCAGCGCTCTACCAACTGAGCTAACTCCCCGTGCCTTTACTAGGATAACCTGAATCGGCAGCCAAGATCTCCCCCGCCTGCAACTCTAGCTCTACAAAAACCTTTGAGGGCACCCGCTCGGATCCCTTTAGCTCCAGCAGGTCGTACCAGCCTTCATAGAGCAGCAGCAGGCTTACTTTCTCTTCCAAAGGGTCCACAATCCAGTACTCACCAATCCCCAAGACGCAGTACTCCGCCCGCTTGGCCCGGTAGTCTGCTGCCCGGCTGGACTCGCTCACCACCTCCACCACCAATAGCGGCGGCGGGTCTTCTAGACGAATCAACGCCTCTCGGGATCCCATCTCCTGCCACTGCTGCAAAGGCAGCACCACCACATCCGGGATCCGCACCGTATCCCAGCGGTTGCCCCGCGGCGACTGGATCCCTAGGCCGCCCTGGATTGTTGTCCAGGGCAACTGCTGCCGCGCAATCTCTGCCTCGAAAACCTGGCTGAGAAACTTTTGAATCTGCACATGCCGTCCGGTTGGAAGGGCCATAGGAACCAACTCCCCCGCCACCAGCTCATAGCGGCTGTCGCTGCCATCTGAATAAGCAAGGTATTCCGCCAAGCTCAGGCGAGCTGTTGGGGGTGCGGAAACGGATCCCATGGCCAGAGCCATAACTTCTCTGTTGTCATCCTAGCCTTCCAAAATAAAACCCCTTAGGAAGAGGGGCTAGAGGTCGCTTGGGCTAGCGCCGTTCCAGAAAGTCGCGGCGCAGATCCCGGATCTCTTGCCGCATCTCTCTCATCTCTTTCGCCATCTCGTCAGTGCGGCGCTCCAACGCTTCCGTGCGGCGTTCCAGGGCTTCGGTGCGGCGCTCAATAGCCCGGGTGCGTTCGTCAAAGCGATCCAGGGCCTCGCGGAAAAACTGGGCCAGCATCGCCTGCCCCTCGCGCAGTTCCTGAATAAGAAGCTGCTGGTTTTGTTGGACAAGGCGCATTTCTTGCTGGGCAGCTTGCAACTCTTGGACGGCACGGATTAGCCACTGCTCTTGCTCAGGTGTCATCGATCGCTAGCGGGTGTTGAGGTGCTACAGAAATCATACCGCCCTAAACCTCTCGCTCTGGGAGAGGGGCTGCTCAAAGCAAAACCCCCCTTCCTTAGGAAGAGGGGCCAAGGGTAGGGACGGAAACTCAAGCTCGATCAGTAAAGGGCTTCTTCTTGGTGGGTGATGATGGTGCAGTCAGAGGTAGGGTAAGCTACGCAGGTCAGCACATAGCCCTGGGCGATCTGGTCGTCATCCAGGAAGGATTGATCGCTTTGATCCACCGTGCCGCTCACCAGCTTGCCAGCACAGGTCGAGCAGGCTCCGGCGCGGCAGGAGTAGGGCAGGTCGATCCCTTGTTCCTCCGCCACGTCCAGAATGTACTCGTCGTCCGCCACATTGATGGTGACGTCCAGGCCCCGCTCTTCGTTGATCAACCGAACTTTGTAGACAGTCATCCTGCTTGGGTCTCCAGAAAAAACGTCCACTCCTCATCCTGCCACCCTTCTGCTCCGGATCAAGCACTATTTGGTAAGGAAGTAGGCAGATCTTCGGATTTTTTACAAAGGGATCACCCGCCCTTCCAGAGCCTTCCTTCGGCAGGGCCACTCTGTGGGGGCAGGGCTCGGCCTTGACCAGGCCCTCAGGGATCCCAGAAAAAAAGGGCAAGACTTGCCAAGTTGGGCAGATCTGACGGTATGATTTACGAAGTAGCTAGAGCAAGCGCCGAACAGGCGTGTATGCGTCTCCCACCCGACCGTCGAGCCTGAGGCCTTGAGTTGCTTCAGGTCAGGTGATCGGGTAAGGTAAGGGAAGTGTTCAGCCGAACCCTACTTTTTTGGTTAAGAGGAGAAAAATGAACGGAACAATGCAGAGGTGGCTGCTGAAGTCACTTGGTTCTCTGACCTTGGCGTCTGCCGTGGTGCTCTTGCCCGTGATTCTAACGGGCTGCGGTGAAAGCAGTACTAGCCCAACTGTGCCGGTGCCTCCGCCCCCGCCGCCCCCGCCTCCCCCGCCTCCCCCAGCACCAACTCCTACGCCGACTCCCACGCCAACCCCGCCAGCAGGAACAGTTAGAGTTACGCCCGAAACCGACATTAACCGGATTATCGCCACTTCTGATCGCACCCAGCCTCTCACGCTTGTCCTGCAGCCAGGCGTCTATCGCCAGAACATCGTGATCAACCGCAGCAACGTTACGGTGCGCGGTGCCACTGGCTTGGTGGGCGATGCTATTGTGGTGGGTGCAGAGAGCGGCGCTCCTGTTCAGGTCACTAGCAATGCCAGTGGCGTTGTTCTGGAGAACTTCAGCATTCTCAACACCCGCTCCCTGGCACCGATTGAGTACGGCATTAACGCTGAGGAGGCCACAGAAGTTACTGTTACGGGCGTTGACATCGTTCTCTTCCCCACAGTAACCACTCCAGCTTCCCGTGGGGTAGCCATTGGCTTTGGCTCAGCTGCTGCTGGCGTCACCTCTAAGAACCTGACAGTAACCCGCTCCAACCTCTTTGTGGCTGGCGCAGCTAACTCAGCGGGTATTCGCATTGCCGGCGACAACGCAGGCATCAACCTGCGGGTGGAGAACAACAACATCTTCTTGGGCTACGCCGCAGCTCCCGATGGCGTGCAAACTCAGTTGATTAACTTGGTGCCGCAGGATGTGGGTGCGGGCTCGGCGGCTATTTTCATTGAGCCTGCCGTTACAGGGCTGAGCTTGGTGGCCTTTGCTGGCAACACCATTACTCCCAGAACCCCAACGGCTAACGTCTACGCCATTCGCGACGAGCGAGGCAGCGGCCTCAATGCCGTGGAGCGCCGTGACATCGTTGCTAGAAACACGGGCTTGGTGTTTAACAGCAACACCAGCAACATTTACCTCTCCATTACCCGCGCCATTGCTGAGGCAGCAGGTCCTAACCAGACAGTAACGGCTGGTCCTGGATCCTTTGAGGATGAGGGCGAGATTGTTCTGCCTGCCGACAAGCCTGGCTTGACCTTGAACTCCGTTGATGGCACGAGCACAGTGCAGTCAGTCAAGATCCTGGCCGCTGATGCCACGTTGGGCGGAACGGAGGGCAACGGCTTCCGGATTACTGGCATTTCCCCAGATCCGGACGCTGCTGGTGGGGTGGCTGCAGCTTACCAAGTAGCCATTGGCGAGTGTGACCTAGCCAACCTCACCACCCGCAACGTAAAAGTCTCCTTCAACGATTTCACGCGGCCTCCTACGCAGGCGGGTCCGGCGGGTCCCTACGTCTCTGTGCAAATCTGCGACTTCTCGCAGGCGGAGGTTTACGGAAACCTGCTGCGCGGCTTCACCGTTGCTGGCGTACATGTGGTGGCGGCTGATTCAAACGCGGTAACCATTCGCGAGAACACCTTTGAGCCTGCGATTGGCAGCCCGAACTTCATTGCGGCCATTGTGGATCGGCAGACTCTGGAACCGGGAACGCGGGTTCCTTTCGCCACGGCTTCGGTGAGGGGCAACACCTTCCGCCTCCAAGGCGTTCGGGCGGCCGTCTACGCTCGTCCTGGTCTTGACCTCACGCCAACCGCGGCGGGGGCGCTGGGCGGAGAAGGCACCATTCTCAAGGCTTTCTTCAACAACACCATCACGCCCACGCCCATTCCTGGCTTTGTCGTGTGCGGTCGCCAAGAAAGCTTGACGGGAGCCCCGGGCAACCTTCAGAACTTCTTGGATAGCCCGCAGCAACAGCAGCAACAGCAGCAACAGCAACTAGCTCCTTTCACCTCTACTGTCTTTGGCAGGGTGTCGGATGCCCTCTGCTCGGCAGTGGGCTTCGGCCCAGGGGCCAGTCTGCAGTTCCGGCCTGGAGGCGCGCCGCCAGCTCAGCCTGGAGACGGGCAGCCACCTCCTCCGCCTCCGCCTCAGCCTGGCGGTGTGAGGATCACTATCCCAGGCCTGCCTGCCAACGCGACGGTGACGGTGACGGGGCCAGGAGGTACCCCCGAGATTGCCAGGTCCACCTCCGTGGCTGGAGACGAGGCTATCTTCCAAGAACAATCCATCACCATCCCCTTTGGTGGCCAGATTCGGATAACTCCCGCCATTCCTTCACCTAGGCCGATTACGGTCGGCGGTACTAACCTTGGCACCTTTGACAACGAAACTAACCCTGGCAGCACCACCTACTTCAACTTCGGGCCTGCCATTACCGTGACCGCGAACTAGCTCTTGTCTAGTCTGGCAACGGCGGCCTGCTGCTATTGGGCTGACGGAGTTGCTTGGTGGTGGCAGGTCGCTTTCTCCAGCTCGCCTGGCTTGCGCATCTCCCTGTCCAGAAGTTTTCCTGTTGTATTTTTGGCCGCTGTCTGGGTAAGCTTATTGACAGATAGGCTTCGTGAGTTCACCTGGAGTGAGTCGGGCTGCGCTGGCCAAGGCTTCAACCGGTTGTAGAGTCTTTTTCTGGGAGATTCGACGACGATGTCTAACCGTAACCTCAAGCACAGCTTGCGTTCCACGCTGGCTTCCTTGGCGCTGGCTTCTTCTCTAACCGGGGTGGTAGCCGCTTGCTCTGCCGATACACCCACTGTTACGCAGGTTCCCTCGAGCATCTCTGTCCAGGCTCCTGAAGCGGCTACGGCTGAGGGTGTCTCCTTCTACTACGAGGGGACGAAGACTTCCGTCAAAATTACGGACGCAGCAGTCCTTTTTGCCGCCTGCACTCTCAACACTAGCGACACAACCAAGATCGTAGGTTTTGTCAACAACACGCTTAAAGCAGGGCCGATTAAGGAGATTGATGTCACTGGGCTAGGTGACCCGCTGAAGCCCGCTATCTCTGACTTCACGGGCGACGGCAGAGTTGACTGCAGCGATGCGGCGGTGCTGTTTGCCGTAGCCACGTTGGGCACGGGGGCGCCTGCGGCCAGGGTTAACGACTTTTTGTCCGGCACCCTGAAGCTTCCCGGGGTGAATGTTACTCAAACTCAGTTGGATACCTTCTTCAAGACTTCAGCAACACAGACCCCGACGCCCACGCCCACGCCTACGCCCACGCCCACGCCGACGAGCAATGCACTCCAGGTCACCCCTGACAGTTTGAAGCTGCCGAGCGGCTCCAGCCAAAGCGTGACGGTGTCGTTGCCCAGTGCGCCAACAGGGAATGTGACAGTAACGGTGACGCCTTCTAGCGGCATTACAGCTACCCCAGCGACCCTGACTTTTGCTCCCACTGTTTTCAGCGGCACGGTGACGGTGGGCAGCACGGCGGCCCCAGGCACGACTGGCACCGTCAAGTTCTCTGCTCCGGGCTATGCGGATGGAGTGGTCAATGTTACGGTTGACCAATCGACCAACCTTGTGGTGAATCCTGCCAGCCTGAGCATTCCTGCCAATGGGGCAGCGTCGTTTACGGTCAAGCTGGCCAAAGCCCCGACAGCGCCGGTGACGGTAACGGTGACGACTTCTACGTCTGACCTGGCCACCACTCCGGCTTCCCTGATCTTTTCGCCGGCCAACTTCAACATCAACCAGACGGTTTTGGTGAACGCTGGACAGAGGGCCGTTCCAGGAGCGCAATCGGTTTTCTTGGATGCGGGGCCGTTGGGTCAGCTCAACCTGCCGGTAACCATTACCCCCATCTCGAATACGACTTTCTTCATCGATCCTGTGAATGGGAACAACGCCTTCCCGGGCACAGCGGCCCAGCCTTGGCAGACTGTTGAGGCTGTTTTGGACATTAACCAAAATCCAGGTTCGAGAGTGGCGGCGGTGGCCAACGCGGGCAATAACGTGGTGGTTACTATTTTGGGTGGAACCAATACTGAGCGGCCTAATGTTAACATTGTCACACCGAATTTGTTGGCCGGCTCGGTAACGGTGCTGCAAGCTCCATTCCCGAAGACGTTTACGTTGGATCTGGCGACTAATACTAAAACACTGACCCTGAACAAGGGCTACAAGCTGCAGGATATCAACATTCTCACCAACGTCGGTGGACCGGCAATAACAATCAATGATCCAACGGCTGGGCTAGCCAGTGTGGATGTCAAGTGTAGTGGGGCTGGTGTCTGCGTGGATGTTGCGGGAGCTGGCTCCCATATCCTTAGGGATGTGAGGGTTGATGTGAATGATGATAGTGCGAATAACGTTGGCATTAGGAGTAATAATGCCAATGTCAACCTCAGCATTATCGGTGGCAGAGTTCGGACTATTGATATTAATAACGCGGCTAACAACCCTGTCATTTTGATCGATTCCAAGGGGGTTCTGACTGTTACGGGCTTGACGGTGGATATGACTAACGACGGGCACGCGCAAGCCAGTACAGGTATCCTAATCCGACCCGAGGCTCGCACATCCTCGGTTGCCGGCTCCACCATCACTGTGAATAGTGGCCCGGCTGGTCCTGGGAATGAGGCCATAGGTATCGACGTCCGAGGTGAGCAGAGCAGAGTTGAAGGTAACACTTTTATTGGCTCCGGTAACTCAATTGGAGTTAAAGGTTCCAGAAACCTCGCCTCTGATGCTCTTGTCAATAACACCTTTTTGGGAACCTTTGGAGGAGGAAAAGTTGTTCAGTAGTAACTGACGCTGGAAGCTGTTTCCCCCCCTGCCCCCCAGGGGGGCTTTTTTGTAGGCCCCGGTGCTCTGCATTGCCGACACAACCACCCCTTGCCCCTTTCCGGGAAGTCGGGCTGCAACGGCGGGAGAGGAATTGTGGTAGGCTAGCACCAGCTTGCAGGAAAAGGTGAGTATGGCCAAAAGGATTGTCTGGCTGTTGGGGGTAGGACTGGCGCTGGCAGCCTGTTCCGGCAGGGCGCGGGGCCCTTCTCTATGTGTCAATGCCCGCCAGGTAACGGCGGAGGAGGTATTGGCGGCCAAGGGCAAGAATCTCTCCGGCTGCCAGTTGATTGGGGTGGTGCTCGCTAACGCCAAGCTGGCCGGCGCTGATCTGGGCGAGGCGCTGGTGCAGGGGGGAGTCTTCCTGCAGGCGGATCTGTCGGGGGCCAATTTGGCGGGGGCCTATGTGGAAAACACCGCTTTCAACGGGGCCAAGTTGCGGCGGGCCAACTTGCAGAAAGCCAGGTTTCCCGACTCCAGCCTGGCTGAGGCCGACTTGACAGGGGCCAATTTGCAGGAGGCGGATCTGCGGCGGGCCAACCTCAGGGGGGCAATTCTCAAAGGGGCCAAGCTGGAGGGGGCGCTGACGGACGGGGAGACCATCTGCCCCGATGGGGAGCGCGGCCCCTGCCGCTGGTAGGCCAGGGATCCGGCTAGAATGGGATCCTAAGCCGGTGTAGGGAACCCCATGTCGGAGCGGTTGGAGCGGGTGGAGGCCATCTTGGAAGTCCTGGCCCAGCAGACCCTGGCCACTGCCCAGGCCACTGCCCGGAATACAGAAGCCATCGAGCGTCTTTTTGCAGCCACCGCCCAGAACGCAGAGGCCATTGGGCAAGCCTTTGCAGCCATTGGTCAGAACGCAGAGGCCATTGGGCGTGTTTCCACAGTTACTGTCCAGAACACAGAGGCCATTGAGCGTCTTTTCGCAGTCATTGCCCAAAACACAGAGGCGATTGGGCAAGTTTTTGCAGCCATTGCCCAAACTAGGGAGTCCATCGCTGAGCTGCGGGCCAGCATTGCCGAGCTGCGCCAGGTGGTTGAGCAGCAAAACCGCGCCATCAACTACCTCTTGAGCCAAGACTAGGCCCAGAGCTGTGGATCCTCTTCCTTCTGGGCTAGGGTTAGGGAATAATACCCGTTAGTTCTTCCCCAAGCTGGCCGATACTGGGCCAAGACTGCAACCGCTGTCCTAATTCCTACTCACTTTGCTGGAGGTCAGAGAATGTCTAAGCGCAACTTCCCACATAGGCGGCATTTTTCCCTGGCCTCGTTGGTATTGTCTGCTGCTCTGGCCGGGCTAGTGGTGGCCTGTGGCTCTTCCTCAAGGGATCCTCTCACGGTTGCCACGCCCACGCCAACTCCGACCCCCACACCAACACCTGTGCCCACTCCAACCCCTACACCAACTCCAACACCCACCCCCACGCCAACTCCGACCCCCACACCCACGGCAACGCCCACTCCGACACCCATCCCTAGACCAACTCCGACGCCTACGCCCACGCCGACACCTACTCCCACGCCCACTCCAACTCCAACACCCACGCCGACACCGACACCCACCCCCACGCCCACTCCTGCTGGCCCGCGGATTACGATCCCGGGCTTGCCGGCAGGGGCCACAGTAACCATTCGACAAGCAGATGGCACAGTAATTGCCACCTCCACCTCGGTGTCTGGAGATGTGGCTATCTTCCCCACTTCCTTTACCATCCCCTTTGGTGGCCAGATCCGGGTGACTCCCGCCATTCCTTCACCTAGGCCGATTACGGTCGGCGGTACTACCCTTAGCACCTTTGACAACACCACCAACCCTGGCAGCACCACCTACTTCAACTTTGGCCCTGCCATTTCGGTGAACTAGCTTGGGGCTGGCCCTAGAAGGGCAATCGGTTTCCATTCAGGAGGTGCTAGATGGCAACCGGTTGTCTTCTTCTTCAGCTTTGGGAAAGGCACCGTCGCTGTGCTCTTTGAGTGTCCTCTGGGGTATTCTTGACATTAGGGTATCCAGGTTTGTGTTGTTGCTTCCCTGGGGTGAGCTGGGCAGCTCTTGCTAAAGACGTTGACCCCAGCAAGTTTTTGAAGGAGATCTGCCATGGCTTCCCGCAACTCAAAATCCCGCTTTCGTCACCCGATAGCTCCCTTGATTTTGGCTTCCTCCCTCGCAGGAGGAGTGGCGGCTTGTTCCCTTACTTCGGATCCTCCGGCTGTTACTCAGCTTCCCCCGACAATTTCAGCTCAGGCGCCAGAAGCAGCAGTGCAGGGCTCTGAGAGCATTGCTTTCTACTACGACGGGGTAAAGACCTCAGTCACCATCAAGGATGCGGCAGTCCTTTTTGCCGCCTGCACCCTCAACACCAACGACTCCGGGAAGATTGTTAACTTTGTCAATAACACGCTCAAGGTGGGGCCAATTAGGGATGCCGACGTGACGGGGTTGGGCGAGCCGCTTAAGCCCTCTGTTTCCGACTTTACTGACGACGGGGTGGTGGACTGCAAGGATGCGGCGGTTTTGTTTGCGGCAATTTCAACAGGTTTTCCGCCGACGGCCAGTAAGATCAATCCCTTCCTTGCCAATACTCTGAAGCTCAGCGGTGTCAGCGTCACCCAACGGCAGTTGGATACCTTCTTCAGCGAGCCCACGCCGACAC